>DATHJR010000133.1:0-5793 GCA_035286525.1 Gemmatimonadaceae bacterium
CGGACCGTCCTCCGCGGAACGGGCCGATCTGTCGCCAGGTGAGCGCGGCGAACATGGAGCTATCGTACGCGGCGGCGTCGGCCTGCACGCGCGAAGCCGTGGCTTGCGCGTCGACCGCGAAGGGCGCGCCCAGCGCACACAGCGCGACACCCACAATCGTCGCTCGGCGAATTACTTCACCGAGCGACGTCCTCACGAGCTCGTCGTCCATCTCGATCAGGCCAACGTTAGAAATTCGGATTCGCGTTGGTCTCCTCCGGAGGAATCGGAGCGCAGAATGTGCTACCGAAGGTTCCGCCACCCACTGACGTGTAGAATGTCGCGCCGACGGGATCGGTGAGCACGTTCGGCAACGACAGGGTCGGGAAGTCCTGCAGTCCGCGTCGCAGATCACCCAGCTTCTTCCCTTCCATCCAGAAGTCCCGCGCGCGCTGATTGAGCAGCTCCTCGAATACCGCTTGATTCGTACCGCCGCCGAACGCCCCTTCTCCGCCGGCGGTTCTCCTTGCGGCGATTAGTGCGAGGGCAGGACCTGGATCGCCAGAGCCGAGCAGCGCCGCTTCCGCGCCGATGTATTGCGCCTCGAGTGCTGATGCGAGCCGAATTGGATCCGCGTAGCTCGTGAACTTCGTCTGAATGATGGAAGGGAGGCCGTTCAACGTGGGCACCGCCTGGGTGGTGTCATCGATCGGCATGCGCGGGTCGTGCACCCGGTACCGCTCCGGCGCCACCAGCTGTCCTCCGACCGTCGTTCCGAAGAGTTGGTTCCCCAGCGTGCCTTGCGTACTCACGTTACCGGTGGTGACCACATTCGCCACGAAGCCTGACGGCACGAGCGCCGCAGTTGCCGCCGCATTCGCGTAGTCACCCAGCTGCAGGTACGCACGCGCCAATCCCACGTTGGCTTGGTTGACGATGTCCGATCCATCCCCTCCCGCCGCCGATGCTGTACTCACGGCCCTTGTGAACGCAGCGACGGCCGTGTCGAGCAGCTGTGTGTCGCTCAGCTCCGGTCCGCCCTGAATGACGCCGGAGCACATCGTCTCCGCCATGAGATCGAGAGCGTAACCGAGATTCATCGATGCACGAGCCAGATTCACATCGCTGGCGGCATTGGCCCCCTTGGCGAGTGCGGTGACGGCGTTCTCGTTCGACGCCACCGCGAGGCTCAGCGGTGCGAAGAAATCGGCATTGATGTCATCCGAGCCGAGGAAGGTGCGGCTCGCCAACCGATTCGTTTGCAGACGGATCGCGCCGGTCCAGAGCTCATCCGAGATGAGCCCACCGTACAGCGCCACGCTCTGGAAGGCAATGTAGAAGTTGGTCTGTGCCGAGAGTGCGAGTGTTCGTCCATCGCTGGTCGGGTCGAACGTGCCAGCGTCAATCACCGTCGGATTGGTGACGTCCATGTTGCACGACGCGAGTCCAAGCGCTGCCACGCTCGCCAGGATCGCCCCACGAATTGACCGCGGAAGATTGGTCATGGGTGATTTCCCTTAGAACTGAAGGTTGAGCCGCACGACGATCCGGCGCGGCTGTGGCACGGTGAACTCTTCCGTCGTCGCGAATTGGTTGGTTCCTGTGGTCTGCGTGCTGGAGATCACCTCCGGATCGTATCCCTGGAACTTGCTGCTCTTCCACAGGTGCAGGTTTTTACCGGCCACCGTGATCGACGCGCTCGCGGCGTGTAGCTGCCGGGCGACGTTCGCCGGCAGCGAAAGCGTCGCCGAGACCTCCTGCAATCGAACGAAGTCGGTGGGTTGCAGATAGGAGTCGAGAACGAGACCGACGGGAGTGCCGTCCGCAGTCTGGAACGGTCCGAAGCGCCTGATTTTCTCCTCCAACGAATAGCCGCCCTTGCCAGCAGGCAGGTTCACCCCGGCGCTGGTTCCGAAAAGGTCCTGAATGAGTGGCGTCACGTTCAGGATCTTGCCGCCGCTCTGGCTCGTGAACAGCGCGTACAGTCGCAGGTTGTGGAACAATGTGACGGTGTTGCTCAGATTTGCCTGAAACGTGGGGAACTGCGGTCCCGCATACACCGGCGTGTTGGTAACGGTCGCAAACCCTGCGGCGGTATCGACCTTGATGACTTTGCTCGAGTACCACGCACCGAGTGGCTTGCCAGCCACGTATCGAAAGGTCATATCGGGACTGATCTCGGCCCGATCCGGGATCGCAATATCTCCCAGGCTCACGAGCTTATTGTTGAGCGTGTTCGCCGTGACCGCGATATCCCGGGTCACGGTCTTTGTAGCGATCGGAGATCCGTGAAGGCCCAGCTCGACCCCCCTGTTGTCCACCTTGCCCGCGTTGACGAATGGGTTCGTCGTGAAGGCGAGTGAGGGAGCGAGTGGCTCCTGAAGCAGGAGGTCCGACGTCTTCTTGTCGAAGTAGGTGAACTCGAGCCCGATGCGCTCGTGAAGGAAGCCCGCGTCGAACCCCGTCTCGAATTCCGTTCCGCGCTCGGGCTTGAGATTCGGATTTCCCGGACTTGCCTGCACAACCCCTGGCCCTACGGTGCCGTCCGGATTCACGAAGGGGAACGGCGTGTAGGTGCGAAGCGATGCGCCGGGAGTCGGCGACCGTCCGGTGGTCCCGTAGGCCGCGCGCAGGCGAAACGTCGAGATAGTGGACGCCAGCTTCGACCAGAACGGCTCCTGCGACATCACGTACGACACACCCGCTTTCGGCAGAAAGAATGAGCCATACGATTTGCCGAACGCAGAGTTCTTGTCGACGCGCGCGCCGGCCTGCAGGAATAGCGTCTGACCGAAGCTCACCGCTTCCTGGGCGAGCAAGCCGAACGATTTTTCCTGGCTGTAAAGTTGGTGAGATTCGGTGGACGAAGCAGATGACACCAGGTTCGAAGAGTTCGTCGCGAGGCCGAGTCCGACGCCGGCCAGAAAGTTGTTGGTCGTGTTGATGTACTGGCTGCCGAACGAAAAATCCGATGTGATGTGGTCGTTCTCGCCAAAGGACTTCTTCAGGTCGCCCAGATAATCGACGGTGTAGATGTTGATGGGATTCTGCACGTCCTCCACGTAGCCATTCGCCTGGTCGCCACCGAACCAGTTCTCATCATTCCGGGGAAAGAATGTGAACCCGTGAGTGGATGACACATCGCCGCCAACGGTGAGGCGGTTGCTGAACCACGAGAATGGGTTGTAGTGAATCTGCGCGGACGGCGTGTAGCGCAACGTGGTGAGCTGATTGAGCACGGACTCGAGCCCGACCACCGGCGTGCTGATGCCGCCGCTCCTCGTCCCATCGGGCGCGAGCTTGACGTTGAAGGGATTCGACTCGAACTCGCCCTGCGTCAGGTAGCCGTAGCTCGCGTCATCTCCCTCCGGAATTCTGTACTTGTTGTAGCTGATCCCGACCATCGCGTCGACGCTCAACTTCGGATTGACCGTCCAGTTGAAGCTCGAGCGACCCGTGCGACGGCGGTATTCGTTGTTGGGCGACGTCCCCGATTCGTTGTTGAGGCTCCCTGACACGAAGAAGCCGTAGTTGTCGCCCCCTCCCTGGCCACTGTAGTCCAGTGCGTTGAGATCACCGTTGCGGAAGACGCCGCCACGCACGAGCGGGTTGTCGGAGATGACGAAGCCCGGGTCGTGACCCTGACAGAGATCGGCGCCGCCTGGAGCGACATCGCTCGGTCCGCAGGTGCCGTAGAGCGGCAGCGGCGTGAAGTTCGGCTTCACCTGATTCCATTCGGCCGCGATGTTCTGGGTGAAGCCGTGCGCGCCCTGGTGTCCCTTCTTGGTGATGATCTGGATCACCCCAGCCGACGCGTCGGCGCCGTAGAGCGTCGCGGCCGCCGGCCCCTTCACGATCTCGATGCTCTCGATGTCATCCGGATTGAGATCATTGAGTGCGGTGACGGTTTGACCGCCGAGCCCTTCCAGATTGTGGTAGTTGCCGAGGACTTGTTGTGCGTCGCTGTTCATGCGGACACCATCGATGAACACCAGCGGCGCATTGGATAGCGAGATCGACGTCGCGCCGCGGATGTTGATGCGTGGCGCCGCGCCAATGGTACCGGATGCCTGCTCGACGTTTACGCCTGGCACTCGTCCCTCGAGCACATCGGTGACGTTCTGGATCGGCGCCTTGGATGTCACATCCGACGCATCGATGCTCGCGACGACGGCGCCCTGAGCAGCGCGCGATTGGTTGCCGACCGTGCCGGTGACGACGATCGCCTCGAGCTCGGTAGCGCTCGCGGTGAGGGCAAAGTCCACTGTCTCGCTGCCGCCCTCCACCAGAGTCAGTTGCTTCTGGCCGGGAGAGTAGCCGATGCGGCGCGCGACGACCGTCTGTGCACCGAGTGGGGCGCGGGTGATTCGATAGGTCCCATCGATCGAGGTGATGGCGCCTGCCTGGGTGCCCTGGACCAAAACTGCGGCGGCCCCGATGGGCTCACCCGTTTTTGCGTCCGTGACCTTCCCGGAGATTGTCGCGAGCTGCTGCGCACGAAGGGGCGCGTTGAGCATCGTGCTGCCCGCCAACAGCGTGACTGCGAGCGCTATGCGGAAACCCATGGTTGCGTTCCTCTCTGAATTGTGGCCGGGCAAACACGTGCGCTTGGGCAAATCGCAGACTGAGACCATCTGAAAAAACAAAACCGTCGGAGCCCGTGCACTTCGCTGGTGCGTGGCGATGGTCGTGCGAGCCAGAGGCGCTCGACGATCCGGGCTTGCATCAATGAGGTATTCCGCTAATGATACGGACAAATTAGTATTGGTCCGGACAAATCATCATAATGCGGAGGATTCCGTTCCGCCAGCATGCGGTTCGCCCGACCCGCATTGCGGCGCTCACCTTCTCCGCCAAGGCACTGACATGGACCACGATCTCGAGCGCGAAATTCGGCGCCTCAAACGCATCAACGCGGTCTCACTCGGCGCCCTGGCGATTTTTGCGGTCGCCGCATTCGTCGGTGTTCCCGCCAAGACAAGCTTCGACGTGATCGACGTCGGACGGATCAACATTCGCGAGCCCGACGGAACGATTCGCCTGGCGATCTCCAACAAGGCACACTTTCCGGATCCCATTATAGATGGGAAGAGCTATCCGCTGCGCGGCGGCGCGAAGCCCGCGGGCCTGATTTTCTTCAACGACCTGGGCGACGAGGACGGCGGCCTGATTTGGAGCGGCAAGAAGGTCGCGGACGGATTCGATGCGGGCGCCTCACTGACTATGGATCAATGGCGTCAGGACCAGACGGTCCAGCTCTCCTATGAAGGCGGTCCGAAAAGCACGCAGTGGGTGGGCCTCCGCGTGATCGACCGCCCGGCGAAAGCGATGGGTCCGCTGCTCGATCAGGCTATGAAGGCCATGAAGCTGCCCGAAGGGCCGACTCGCGACAGCGCGATGAAGTCGATACAGAAATTCGCCGCCGACAGCGGCCTGACTCCCGCCTCACGCATCCTCATCGGGAAGGGCGCCGAAAGAGCGGCGACCGTTCGCCTGAACGACCCGGCGGGGCGCACTCGCATTCTGCTCCGCGTCGACTCGCTCGGCGTGCCGACGATGCAGTTCCTGGATTCGGCCGGCAAAGTCACCTACGAGCTCCCGGCACGCGAGCACTAGTGGCTGTTGCAGGTGGTGGGTGGCAGTAGGCGCCGTAACGGGTGCGTGCGGAGCCGGGAGAGCTTTCTTTCGATGGGGGAGGGACGGATCGCGATGTCGCACGATTTCTTGATGTTGCGCGCGATGCTGCTCGGCGCGTTCGTTGCCGGCACATCAACGCTCGCGCAGGCGGCGCATCCGTCCGCGGCGCAGCCGCCG
>DATHJR010000134.1:0-3092 GCA_035286525.1 Gemmatimonadaceae bacterium
CGCCAAGACGCTCGGCTGGATGGTGACGATCCTGGCTGTCTTTTTCCTCGGAGTGAGCTGGCTCGCGCAGGAGTACGCGGTGATGCCGACGCAGAGTGAGACGGTGCTGTCTCAACTTGGCCGGCACATTTTCGGAATGGGGAAGGTCTACTTCGTCTTCCAGTACGCGACGTTCGCCATTCTCGTTCTCGCGGCGAATACGGCGTTCGCTGATTTTCCAAGACTGTCGAGCATTCTCGCGAGCGAGCGGTTCATGCCGCGACAGCTCGCGGCGCGAGGCGATCGCCTCGCGTTCTCGAACGGCATCGTGACGCTGGCGCTCGTCGCGATTCTGCTCGTGTGGCTGTTCCACGCGCAGACGACCGCCCTCATCCCCCTCTATGCGATCGGCGTCTTCGTGTGCTTCACGCTCTCGCAGGCGGGGATGGTGCGCCACTGGTTCACCACGCGCGAGCGAGGGTGGAAGTGGAAGGCCGCGCTCAACGGCATGGGCGCGATTGCCACAGGCATCGTATCGATCGTCCAGGTGGTGACGAAATTCACGTCGGGCGCATGGGTCGTCGTCGTGCTGATTCCGCTGATCATATTGCTGCTCCGCGCCATCCACGAGCACTATCGTCTCTTTGCGGAAGAAGTGAAGTTCGTCGGCCACAGCCCAATCGTGCCTCTGCACCATACGGTTGTGGTTCCGATCGGCGCAATCACGAAGGCCACGGCCGGTGCGCTCGTCTACGCGACCATGATCAGCGTCGACGTGCACGCGATCTACATCGACCTCGATCATTCGGCGACGGCAAAGCTTCGGGAAGATTGGGCGGCGTGGGACATCGGCATCGAGCTGATGGTCATCGATTCCCCGTACCGTTCGGTATTGCGCCCGATGGTGGAATACGTGGAGAATCTGCGCCGCGACGCCCCGGGGGAGCTGGTGACCGTCGTGGTACCCGAGATTGTGCCTCGCCGCTGGTGGGAGCACTTCCTGCACAACAAGACGGCACTCTACATTCGCACGGCATTTCTGTTCAAGCCCAATGTCGTCGTCACGGCTGTCCCGTTTCATCTCGGCCACGCAGCCCGATTGCGCGACCGGTTCGACTATGACGAGCAGCTGGACGAGTCGCTCGACGAAGATGTGCGAATGACGCGTGAAATGCTGCTCATGGAGACGGAGATCGTGGTGGCACCCGAGCCGCCGGATCGCCCCTGATCGACGTTGCCGGGTCGCCGACGACTAGCGGGAGACATGTGAAGCGCTTTCGGCAGGCAGGTCGACGATGGTCACCGCTTCATCGCTCGTGATCGAGCATCCCTGCGCCTCCAGCAGCCGACGCGCGAGACGCATCTCGAGCGATCCCGCATTTGCGGACCCGGGCACTAACGGCCGGCGCGTGATGCTGATGCGAATGCGCGCGCGGTCGCCTTCACCAGCGTCGACATCGACATCACCGCCTGCGGCAGTGTGCGCGATGGCATCGATGAGAATCGACGTCAGCGCCTCCTGCGCAAGCACGGCGTCAACGATGGTGCGTGGCGCTGTATCGGACACGACTGGACGCAGCTGCACTTGGGCGGACTCGGCGCGCGCCGCAGCGATCGCGAGTGTGGGCCTCAAGAGCTCCGCGAGATTCATCGGTTGCGTGACGATCGAGAGCTCGCCGCGATTAAGCTGCAGCAGCTTCTGCAACTCACGAACCTCCGTATCGATCGCATCCACCGCGGAGATTGCCGCACCGAGCATCTCCTCCTGATTTTCATTGAGCGAACCGAACGGACTGGAAAGGAGGATGTGCAGAGGGAGCTGGGCATCCTGAGCTCGAGAAGCGAATCTCGCGGTGACGGCCTGAAGCAGGTCTTCGATCTCGCGCGCGCGGTCGAGCGCTGCGCGCTCCTGACGAGACGCTTCTTCGCGAGCTCGCACGACGGCGCTGCTCAATCCGGCGACCGTTGCTTCGATGTGGTCCAGCTCATCCGCGTCTCGGCTGGCGCCGCCTTCATGCGCGGCTGGAAGCTGGATGCCGAGGTCGCGTAATGCATCCTGGCGCGTGGCCGCGGTCGCCGCGGAGCTCCCTCCTTGTATCGAAATCGAGTGCCCCGCCAGTCGCTGCACCCGATGGACGACGTAGCGGGTGTTGCGCCAGGAGACGATGAGCGAGAGAACCGCCGTAACAGCGGCGAGGATGATGACCAGCTCCGGGGCCGTGCGCGCGTAGCGACCCCAGTACGCGAGCGCGGCAACCAGGAACAGTCCGAGCACCGCGGGCAGAACGGCGAGAAAAAGGCGCTGGCCCACTTTCATGAGTGGCTCTCCACGTCACGCTCCTCTCCGGTCATTCGGTGGCACCTGCGTCGCGCCCGCGACGCGCTGTCGATGGCTCGGCGAACGAGACGACGAGCACATCGAGTCCGCTGGAATTGTTCACGAGACTGGCAACGACGGACCCGTGTCGCATCTTGTACCAACGCGAGCGCGTACTCTGGCCGGCGATGATCAGGGATACGCCTTTCTGCTTCGCAAAACGCATGATCGCGCCAGCGACGTCGGCGCCTTCGAGCTTGACGACCTCAGCGCCGAGGTTCTGCGCCATCTGAATGTTGTCGACGAGTCGCCGTTGCACGGTCGAGTCGATCTTGTCCGCCTGTTCCTCCGGAGTCTGGACATACACGCAATACCAGTCGGAGTTGAGGCGACCGGCGATCCGGCTCGCCTTCCGCAACAGAGAGGCGGTGCGCGGAGGGTCGCTGGACATGGCCACGAGGATTCTGTCCGCCGTCCTGGGCGCGGCACTCTTTTGCGCGGGTGTCTCGTTCTCACGCTGCACAAGGTACTCTCGCGTGCGATCGACCGAGCTCGCGACCTCTCTCAGCGCCGGCTCGCGCAGCGTCGAGAGATTCTCTTCCGTGAAGAAATTCTCGAGGGCAGCTGCCACTTTCGTCTTATCGTAGATCTTTCCATCGATCAGGCGCTGGCGCAGATCCTCTGCCGAGAGGTCGATGTTGATCACCTGATCGGCGCGCGCAACCACCCAATCGGGCACCGTTTCGCGCACGGACACGCCGAGCGTCCGCTGGACGACATCGTTCAGCGAATCGAG
>DATHJR010000135.1:0-2339 GCA_035286525.1 Gemmatimonadaceae bacterium
GTTGTGCTCGCGATCCTCACCGCCATCAACCTGCTCAATTACATCGACCGATTCGTTTTTCCAGCGGTCGCGGAGGGAATCAAGCATTCGTCGCTGCATCCCTCGGACACCGCGCTGGGCTTTGCGTCGACCGCGTTCCTCGGCGTGTATCTCCTCGCGGCGCCGTTCTTCGGTCCCGCGGGCGATCGGCCGAACCGAACCAAGTGGGTGGCTGCGGGCATTCTCCTCTGGAGCGTGGCGACTGCGCTGAGCGGTCTCGCGCGCACGATGCCTGAGCTGCTCGGCGCCCGTGCCCTCGTCGGCATTGGCGAGGCCGCCTACTCCGCGATCTCGCCGGCGATTCTCGCATCCTACTTCCCGGAGCAGCGGCGCGCTCGTGCGTTCGCGATTTTCTTCGCGGCCACGCCGGTGGGCGCGGCGCTGGGGTACGTGCTCGGCGGATTCGTCGAGGCGCACTGGGGGTGGCGTCAGGCATTCTTCGTCGCCGGACTCCCGGGTCTGGTGCTGGCGTGGCTCGTGTTGCGCGTGCGCGCACCCGTTCCACCAAAGGTCGCGGGTGCTCGGGAGCGGGGCGCGCTCGGCACCTATCGCCATCTGCTTCGCAATGGGCAGTACCGGCTCATCATCCTGGGCTACGCTGCATACACGTTCGCGACGGGCGGCATCGGGATCTGGATGCCCGTATTCGTCCAGCGTGCGCATGGGACGAGCAGCGTCGTCGCGAACACCCAGCTGGGCTCCATGCTCGCCGTCACGGGTTTGCTTGGCGCCGTGGGAGGTGGACTGCTCGGCGAGCGCCTGCTGCGGCGGTGGCGCGAAGCCTACCTCTGGCTTTCGGGAATCACGACGCTCCTTGCCGCGCCGCTCGCATGGATTGCCTTTACAACCGCGAATATCACTGTGTATCTGGTTACGTTATTTGCGGCGGAGCTTCTCATCTTTACCTGCACCGCGCCGATCAACTCCAAGCTGGTCGACCTGGTGCCCCCCGGGATGCGCGCCGCCGCAATGGCGCTCTGCATTTTCACGATTCATTTGCTGGGCGATGTTCCTTCGCCCACGCTCATTGGCTGGATTTCCGATCGAAGCACGATTCAGCAGGGTTTACTGGTTATCCCCGTGGCGGTGGTCGTGAGCGGGGCAACTTGGATCCTGGCCGCGTGGCGCGGCGGCCGGCTCTCAACCGCACAAGTCATCGAGGCCTGAGATGATCGAAGCGCACTCCCCCGAGCTTCTCTATCTGCTCTCCGGCGATCCGGCCGAGCTGGCGGAGATGCTGTCCTCGATGCGACCGGTCGATGTCGCCGAGGCACTGAGCCGATTGCACCCGGATGCGGCGGCGCAGCTGATCAAGGCACTCCCGTTCGATCTCGTGGTTCAGGTGTTCGACGAGCCCGAGCTCGAGGGGCGTGCGGAGATTTTCCAGAAGATCGACGCGGCCTCCGCTGCGCCGCTCCTCGAGGCGATGTCCGCCGATCAGCAGGCGGACCTCTTCCGCGAGCTCTCGCAGCCCGAGCGCGATCGACTCGCCAAGCCGCTCGACGCCCCGACGCGACAGTCGCTCGCGCTGCTGCTGCGTTATCCGCCGGAAGTCGCCGGCGGAATCATGACCACGGAGGCCGTCACCGTTCCGAGCGATTGGACGGTGGAGAAGACCCTCCAGTACATCGTGAGCGTCGGTGGGGCGAAGGAAACCGTCTACACGATTTACGTGCTGGATGCGCAGCAACGAATGGTGCACGTGGTGTCGCTGCGCCAACTCATGATTGCGGATCGAAATCAGAAGGTTCTCGAGGTCGGCCCGCAGCGCGTTCCGCTCTCGGTCACGCCCACCACCGATCGCGAGGACGTGGCGCGTCTGCTCTCCAAGTACAACCTGCTCGCCGTGCCCGTCGTGGACGAGGGCGGACATCTGCTCGGCATCGTCACCGTCGACGATGTGATCGACGCGATCGTGCGCGAGCAGACGGAGGACGTGCAGAAGTTCGGCGGAATGGAGGCGCTCGACGAGCCGTACATGGAGATCAGCATGTGGGCGATGATCCGGAAGCGCGCGGGGTGGCTCTGCGCGCTCTTCCTCGGCGAAATGCTCACGGCGACCGCCATGGGCTACTTCGAGGGCGAGATCAGCAAGGCCGTGGTGCTCGCGCTGTTCATTCCGCTGATCATCAGCTCCGGCGGCAACTCGGGCTCACAGGCGACCTCCCTGATCATTCGCGCGATGGCGCTGCGCGAGGTGTCGCTGCGCGATTGGTGGCGCGTCGCCTCGCGCGAGCTGCCGTCGGGAGTCGTACTCGGAGCGATCCTGGGAATCATCGGCTTCATCCGCATCATGCTGT
>DATHJR010000136.1:0-4456 GCA_035286525.1 Gemmatimonadaceae bacterium
ACCGAATGCCCCGAGCGATGCGCGCGTCGCGGGCGCAAGCCGCGCCACGAGCCTGTCGAGATCGGAGATGAACAGTCCGCCGCCCTCGCGACGCACGAGTCCTTCGGCGCAAAGCCGGCCGAGCACGAGCGAGATCGACTCGCGCGTCGCGCCGACCAATTCGCCGAGCAAGCGGCGCGGCACAGGCGGCGCCTCCGTGCCCGCGCGCATGTCGTGACTTTGCGCGAGCCGCACGAGCGATGCGATCAGGCGTTGTTCGACCGTGAGCATCGCATGTTGGCCGAACTTCACCAGCAGCGCCGTTCGCTCGGCCATGATCTGGCGCAGCAGGACCAGCGCGGTCGCGGGCTGCTCGCGGAGCATCGAGCTGAAACGCGCGGAGCTGAGATGCAGCGTCTCGCTCTCCTCCTCCGCTCGAGCCTGGCTCGCGTAAACAGCCGATCCCTCGAGTCCCTCGCCGCCGAACGTCTCACCGCCGCTCGCCACCCACGGGACGAAGCTCCGCCCCGCGCCCACCTGATTGCGCAAAACTACCTGTCCGCGGAGCACCAAAAAGATGCCGTCGGCGGCGGCTCCCTGCTCGTAGATCGCGAATCCAGAGGGCCAAGTGGTTCGGGCCCCGTATGCGGCAATTTGATCCCGTTGCTCGCGGGGCACCCGTGTGATTTCTTTCATGAGAACGGTTGACACCACCATGAGGCACCGGGTTTGCCTGTCCTAGGCACGCTGGCAACCATGCCGCATGTCGTAGCGCTTTCAAGCAATGTACGGGCCGTAAGGTGAGCGGGCACAGCGGTTTCCCCATTCCGTGATCTTCACAGAATGTCCAGCACTTCGCGAGCACTGCCGGACGATGGGACGCCCTTCATCATCCTCGGGGCCGACGCGGTGCTGGCAGCATTGCCAGCCTCGCCGGTCCAGCTCGCGCACGCCTGCCAGGCCCTCGGCTTCCACCTCGCCGCGCCCGCGACATGGGGCGACGAGCTGATCGCTGAAGCGTGTCTCGAGCGGCTCGTCGATTACGAGTATCCATCCGCGGTGATGTGCAGCTGCCCTCTCGTGACCGAGCGACTGACCCGCGCGAGCACCACGCTCGAGCCGTTCATGTTGACCTTCGACTCACCGCCGGTCGCCACCGCGCGGTATCTCCGCGCCGCGTTCGGATCTCAGGCGCTCCACATCACCTACGCCGGCTCGTGTCCCGGCGCCAATCACGACTCGATCGACGCGCGCCTACGTCCGTCCGATTTGCTCGATGCGTTCGTCGAGAGCGGTATCGTCCTCGGCGCGCAGCCGAACTGCTTCGACGCGCTCGTGCCTCTCGACCGCCGCCGCTTTTATTCGCTCCCCGGAGGTGTTCCCGCGCGCGACCACGTCGAGCGCCTCGCCAATCGCGCGTCCATCGAGCTCGGCGGCGATGACGTCGTGCTGGAGCTCACGCAGCATCTCATCGAGGAGTCTCCGGCGCTCCTCGATATCGCCCTGCACCTCGGCTGCGTCTGCGCCGGCGTCGGAGAGCATGCGCAGCGTGGAAATCCGCGTGCGGGGTTGTTGACAATCGAGCCCCCACGCGCGCGGCGGCCGGTGCTCGATCCATCGCTGCAGGTCGACGTGACGCAGACGCTCGCCCAGCTCTGCGAGAATCGCGCGGCCGCTCCTGAGGAACCGGCTCCGCTCGAGGTCCATCTGGCGGCCGATGTGCCGCCGGTGCTGGCAAACGTGGAGGAGAGGGGCGTCGTCGAAGTCGCCGACGTGAGCGCGGCGGTGCTGGTCGACGTGGAGGAGAGCGACATCGTCGAGGTCGCCGAGGAGAGCGCGGCGGCAGCGACTTCGCGGCGACGGCCGCTCGTCGGTCGCGCGCACGCATCCATACCTCGCCACGTGAATGCAAGCGGCGAGATGGTGCCGCGCGCATCGCTCGCGGCGTTGCGGCGCGCGCTCGCGCACAACGCCAGGCGCGAGGCGCGCCTGCATGCGGCGAAGGAGCGCGGCCGGCGCGAGCGCGCAGTGGAGATGCACGAGGATCTCGAGCACGGCGTCGCACGCACGCCGTTCTCGCACGCCATCGCTTCCGGCGCCGACCTTCCGCGCCCCGTGCCGCCGCCGCCAACGCGCTACCGTCCCCGCACCATGCAGGGGTTCTAGCGACGCCTCAGAGGTTGAGCGCCTCGCGCGCGCCGGTGATCACGAACTGAGTCGCCACCGCCGCGAGGAGCAGCCCCATGATGCGCGTCATTACACGAATGCCCGTCTGGCCCATCACGCTCACGAGCCGGTCGCCCGCTCGCAGCGTCAGCCAGCAGATGATCGCGGTGACCCACACCGATCCATAAACCGCAATGTTCCCGGCGACCGTGTGCGACTGGCCCGCGAGCACCATCACCGTCGAGATCGCGCCCGGCCCCGCGAGCATCGGCATCGCCAGCGGCGTCACCGCGACATCCTCCTTCTCCTGTCCCTCGACGATCTCCTCTGTGCTCTCCTGCGTCGAGCGCTCGCCGCGCAGCATGTCCATGGCGACCAGCCAGAGAATGAAGCCGCCCGCGATGCGGAAGGCCGGCAGCGTGATTCCGAAGACCTTGAAGATCCCCGTTCCGGCAATGCCGAACACGGTCATCAGCACGCCGGCCGCGATGCTCGCGCGCAGAGCGGTCCGACGCCGACGCTCCACACTCTGACCCTGGGTGATCACGAGGTACGTCGGGATGACGGCGACGGGGTCGACGATGAAGAGCAGCGATGTGAAGGTGACGAGCGCAAACTGCAGGTAGCCCGTCATCGATCATCGTACTCGCGTAGCGCGGCAGTGAGCGCATCGCGCAGGCGCGACTCCCGGTCCGGACCCTCGGGCACGCCTGCGGCCGCTCCCGCGAATTGCACGAGCATCTCCTGCTCGACGAAGCGCGGCGTCGGGTCGACACCCAGCTCCTCGATGGATCGCTTCGCGAGGCGGCGAAGCATCGTGCGCGTCGCCGGCTCGAGCGCGGCGAGCCCCGCCGGATCGCGCGGCGGAGCCTCGTGCGGATTGCGCGCGCGCTGGGGCGCGTCGCGCACTGCATTGAGTTTCGCGAACGTGACCACGAACGAGCCCGGCGTATGCTCGATCACCTCGTGCAACACCCCGCGCCTGCGCAGCGACGCGAGCAGCTGCACGATCGCCGCGCGCACCACCGAGACGCCATCCGGACTCTTGTTCCCGCGTCCCGTGATCACGAGCGCCTCCTTCGCGCGGGCCATCTGGCGCTCGCGAAGCCAGTTCTCCGCACGGGCCACCGCCTGCTCGCGCGACGGATGATGCGTGCGCAGGTTCAGCGTCCGATCGGCGCCGAAGCGGATCTCGTCGAAGGCCTGGTGAAGCGCCGGCATGCGCGGTGTTTTCGGCATGCACAAAACTACAGTCGCGTTGGGCCCGCGACAGTAGTTCGCGCGTGTGAGCGGAAAAACAACCGGCCGTCTCCCGTGAAGAAGGCGGCCGGTGTTCGAACCATGAAGGGCGTTAGAAGGTGATGCCCACGCTGATCGGGATCATCTGGAACTTGGGACTGTCTTCGGTCGCGTTGGTGAATGCGCTGCCGCTGAACACGTAGTGGTAGCGCGCCTCGACGAACGGTGCGAATGCGCCCGCCTTGAACTTCACGCCCAGTCCTCCGTTCAGGCCGAACTTCGTCGTCGAGTTGCTCGAGAAGTCGAAGTCGTGATTGTCGTCCGTGATCTTGAAGTTGTACACGCCGACGCCGCCGATCAGATAGAACTGTGCGGGGCTGCTCGTCGAGAAATTGAACACGGCATCGGCCGTCGCGTCGAGCACTCGAAAGTGCGGACTGTCGGAGACATTCTTGAAGTTGAACTGATTCCACAGACCATCAACGCGCAGTCCGACCGGCGAGTTGACGAATCCGAAATTCAACAGGGCGCCAGCGTTCCACCCAACGTTCAGGTTGTCCTTGAAGGTGCCCGTTGGAAAGCTCGCGCCACCCATGACGCCGAACTGAATCGGACTATGCGTGATCGTCTGCGCGGACGCCCGAGTGCTGGAGAGAACTGCGAACCCCAGTACGGCTGCGCCTGTAAGAATACGCTTCATAAATTCCTCACATTCCTATGCGAAGGACATGGTACGCGACTACGAAACCCGCGTCGCGTATGTGTTGAAGGCAAGAACGAAGCCGCTCGTTCCCGTTTTGTGAGAGTGCTCACAGGCCGCGTCTGCCATGCAGGTGAATCCGGTGTGAGCGAAATCCTTGGTGTACTGCTGATGACGCAGGCGGATGCCGCGGTTCAGTTCGACGTGTGCGAGGCTCGCGTACGATCGATTCCCTCTATAGAGACAGTAGCGCGCGACGAACGAGAGTGGGACGCACCAAGCTGCCCGCGGTCGCGCGCGCCGAATGTGGCGCAGCCGTCGCGGGCAGCTCGAGCTGAAGATTCCAATCGCCATCGCCGACCACATCATCCG
>DATHJR010000137.1:0-4108 GCA_035286525.1 Gemmatimonadaceae bacterium
CCACCGGAAACGACACAGTTGGTGGATGGAAGCCATAGTCGATGAGCCGCTTCGCAATGTCCTCCACATCAACCCCCGCACTCTGTCTGAACGGCCGCGTATCCAGAATGCACTCGTGCGCGACCAGGCCGTTCGCTCCCGAATACAGCAGCTCGTACTCGCCGCGCAGCCGCCTGGCGATGTAGTTCGCCGACAGGATCGCAACCTTCGTCGCATACACCAACCCCTCGGCGCCCATCAGCTGGATGTAGATCCACGAGATGGGGAGGATGCTCGCGCTTCCCCACGGCGCTGCAGACACCGTCCCCTCCGCGCGGGCGTGGCCGAGCGGCACGAGCGGATGGTCGGGGAGAAAGGGCGCGAGATGCGCCGCCACGCCGATCGGGCCCATCCCCGGGCCGCCGCCGCCGTGCGGAATGCAGAACGTCTTGTGCAGGTTCAGATGACAGACGTCAGCGCCGAGGTCTCCGGGAGAGCACAGCCCGACCTGGGCGTTCATGTTCGCGCCATCCATGTACACCTGCCCGCCGTGCTCGTGGACGATGTCGCAGATCTCGCGAATCGATCCCTCGAACACTCCGTGCGTAGACGGATACGTCACCATGAGTGCGGCGAGATTCGCAGCGTGCTCCTTAGCCTTGGCGCGCAGGTCGTCGAGGTCGATGTTGCCGCGCGCGTCGGACGCGATCACGACCACACGCATTCCCGCCATCACCGCGCTCGCGGGATTCGTCCCGTGCGCGCTGGCGGGGATGATGCACACGTCGCGATGGTCGTCGCCGCGCGAGCGATGGTACGCGTGGATGGTGAGCAGCCCGGCGAACTCGCCCTGCGACCCCGCGTTCGGCTGGAGCGACACGGCCGCGAATCCCGTGATCTCGCACAGGTCGGCCTCGAGCCGGTGAAAGAGCTCGAGGTAGCCGGTGGTTTGCGAGCGCGGCGCGAACGGATGGATGCCCGCGAGCTTGGGCCACGACACGGGAAGCATCTCCGTCGTCGCGTTGAGCTTCATCGTGCACGAGCCGAGCGGGATCATGGCGGCGGTGAGCGACAGATCCTTCGCCTCGAGCCCGCGCATGTATCGCAGCATCTCCGTCTCGGACCGATGCCGCGAGAAAACCGGATGCGTCAGAAACTCCGATGTGCGCGCGAGCGCATCGGGAATCACACTGTGCGCCGTGATGCTCCGCTCGTCCACGAGTGCCGGAATCGTCTGCTGCGGATTCGCAAAGCACGCGACGACCTCCGAGACATCGCGCTCGCGCACCGTCTCGTCCAGCGCGATCACGATTCGCTCGCGCCCGAGCGCGCGCAGGTTGATGCGGCGCGATGCCGCCTCGCCCAGAATCTGCCGCTGGCGCGCGCTCCCGACGATGACGCAGATCGTATCGAAGAAGTGCTCGTGCTCCAGCTGGCACCCCATCGCGCGCAATCCGCGCGCGAGCTGCACGGTGCGGCGATGCACTCGCGTGGCGATGGCGCGAATTCCCTCGGGGCCATGGTACACCGCGTACATCGATGCCATCACCGCGAGCAGGACCTGCGAGGTGCACACATTGCTCGTCGCCTTGTCGCGACGGATGTGCTGTTCGCGCGTCTGCAGCGCCATTCGCATGGCGGGATTCCCAGCGGCGTCGCGCGAGACACCGATGATACGCCCGGGCAGAAATCGCTTGTACGCATCCCTGGTCGCGTAGAACGCGGCGTGCGGGCCGCCGTATCCGAGCGGCACCCCGAAACGCTGCGAGTTCCCCACGGCGACGTCCGCGCCCCACTCGCCTGGCGGCGCGAGCAACGCGAGCGCGAGCAGGTCCGTCGCGACGGTCACCAGCGCGCCCGCCGCGTGCGCGCGCGCGCACAACGGCGCGTAGTCTCGCGCGACACCATCCGTCGCGGGATACTGGACCAGGCATCCGGCCACCCCCTCGCCGAACTCGAAGTTCGCGGGATCGTCCACCCGAATCTCGATCCCCCGCGCCACCGCTCTCGTCGCTACGACCGCGATGGTCTGCGGATGGCACGCCCGATCGACGAGATACACCGGGGTGCTCTTCCCCGATTGCTTGACGATAGCGAACGTCATCGCCATCGCCTCGGCGGCCGCCGTTCCCTCGTCCAGCAGCGAGGCATTCGCAACCGTGAAGCCCGTGAGATCACATACCATCGTCTGGAAATTGAGGAGCGCCTCGAGGCGCCCCTGCGCAATCTCCGCCTGATACGGTGTGTACGCTGTGTACCAGCCGGGGTTCTCGAGGATGTTGCGCTTGATCACCGCCGGCACGTCGCAGTTGCTGTAGCCGAGGCCCAGGTACGAGCGGAAGACCTCGTTCTGGTCCGTGAGCTCGCGCATCGTCGCGATCACCGCGTTTTCGCCCCGCCCGGGCGGTAGCGCGAGCGGCCTGCGCATGCGAACCGATTCGGGAACTACGGCGTCGATGAAGGAGTCGAGCGAGTGGTAGCCCAACACCTCCAGCATCGAGGCGACATCCTCACCGCGGGGGCCGACATGCCGCGCCGCGAATTCATTTGGGGCAGACACGCTACTCGACTATTGAAGACCCGCGATGAGGTCGCGGTAGCCTGCGGCATCCTTGAGCGCGGCAGTCTCGCCCGCATTGCTCATCTCGATCTCGATCAGCCACCCGTCACCGTAGGGCGATGCGGTCACCAACTCGGGCTCCTTCGCTACGCGCTCGTTGATGGCGACGACCTTCCCGGACACGGGAGCAAAGAGCTCGCTCACTGACTTCACGGCCTCGATCACGCCGAACGACGTCCCCGCCGTCACCGAGCTTCCCACCTTCGGAAGCTCGACGAAGACGATGTCGCCGATCTGCTCGGCCGCGTATCCCGTGATGCCGACCTTCGCCGTTTTGCCGCTCGTCGCGAGCCACTCGTGCTCGCTCGAATACTTCAGATTGTCGGGAGTTTCCACGTCGCGTTCCTGTCTCCTCAGTTCGATCGTCGGTAGAACGGCATCGCCACGACTTCCGCGCTCGCGCGTTGGTCGCGAATGCTCACCTCGAGCGCGCCACCCACCGCGGCGCGATCGGTGGGCACGTACCCCATTGCGATCGCGAATCCGAGCGTCGGTGACGCGGTACCGCTGGTCACGGTCCCGCACGGATCCGTTGCGGCGGGAAGATAAACGGGGTACCCGATCCGTGCGATGCCGCGCCCCGAAAGCTTGAGGCCCACGAGCGCCTTGCGCGGATTGTTCCGCGCCTGCTCGAGCGCCGCACGCCCCACGAAGTCCCCCGGCTTCCCGAAGTTTACCAGGCGGCCCAGCCCCGCCTCGAACGGTGTGGTCGCGCGATTCAACTCCTGCCCGTAGAGCGGCATTCCGGCTTCGAGGCGCAGCGTGTCGCGCGCACCGAGTCCCGCCGGCACGAGCCCCCGCGCCGCACCGGCTTCGAGCAGCACATCCCACACCCGCACCGCATCATCCCACGCCACGAACAGCTCGAAGCCGTCCTCGCCGGTGTATCCCGTGCGCGCGAGAACCGCTGGCACGCCGCACGCGCGCGTTTGCGTGCCGGAGTAGTACTTGATCGCGGCGAGGTCCACGTCCACGAACGGCTGCAGAATCTCCGCCGCGAGGGGCCCCTGAATCGCCACGAGCGACGTGCGCATCGAGGCGTCGTCGAGGGTCGCATCGAACCCCTTCAGGCGCTCGCCCAGCGAGGTTGCGACCGTTGCGGCGTTGGACGCGTTCGGCACCACCATGTACCGCGTGTCTCCAAGGCGGTACACGATGAGATCGTCGATCACGCCGCCGCTCTCATCGCAGATCATCGAGTAGTGAGCGCGCCCAACGGCGAGCTTCCCCGGCGCGGTGACGAGCGCATAGTCGAGGGCGGCGGCCGCCTCGGGCCCCGTGACGAAAATCTCCCCCATGTGCGAAAGGTCGAAGAGCCCAGCGGCAGTACGTACCGCATTGTGCTCTTCGACGAGTCCCCGATACTGCACCGGCATGTCCCAGCCGGCGAATGGAATCATCCGCGCGCCGAGCGCACGGTGTCGCGCATCAAGCGCGGTTTTCATCAGGATGCGGCTCTCCAGGAAGTGGGCTTCCGATCCCCAGCTTGCCCTCGATGCTCTTCGCCAT
>DATHJR010000138.1:0-3601 GCA_035286525.1 Gemmatimonadaceae bacterium
GGGCGCGAGAGCGCTCGGGAACCGGAGCATTCTCGCAGATCCGCGCAGGGCGGACATGCGCGATCTGATCAACACGAAGATCAAGTTTCGCGAGAAATTTCGCCCCTTTGCGCCGTCGATTCTGGAAGAGGCGCTCGATGACTATTTCGTGGGCGCCGCGCCAGACCCGTTCATGCAGCAGGTGTACGCGGTGCGGCCGGACAAGCGCGCCGTCCTGCCCGCAATCACACACGCGGATGGGAGCGGGCGGCTGCAGACTGTGAGCGAGCGCACAAATCCTCGATATTATCGGCTGATTCAGGAATTTTCGCGCATTTCCGGCGTCCCGGTCGTCTTGAATACGAGCTTCAACGAGAACGAGCCGATCGTCGACACGCCGGAGCAGGCGCTCGACTGCTTTCTCCGCACGCGTATGGATGCTATCGTCGTCGGGAACACCGTCATTCGGAGGCAGGCACGCGGCGAGTCGGTTATCTTACCCGAGGCTGCGTCGTCGTATCTCGCCCCGTAGCTGACACTTAGGCCACCCAGCATGTCCGACTTTCTTTCCCCAGGCGAAACAGCTTCGGCCACCGCGGTCAGCGTGCCATCTGCGTGGCCGCGCGTGCTGACCTCGGCGGACGCGCAGCGCCCGGGTGGCTCCGGCGATTTGGGCGATCTCAAGGAAATTCTTGGGATCATGCGCCGCCGGCGCTGGCTGGTGACGTTCTTCGCGGCCGCGAGCGCGGGCATCGCTGCCTACTTCGCGTATTCGGCGAAGCCGGTGTACCTGGCCTCCGCCTCGGTGCGCATCGCGGACGCGCGCCGTGCGTTGAGCGGCGGAATCGCCGATGCGCCGCGCGACAACATCGGTGGCAGCTACTCCGTCGATCCAGTGCTCTCGCAGATCCAGGTACTCAGGAGCCGCGAGGTCGCCGCGGAGGCGGTGCGCAAGCAGCCGCTCGGTCTCATCGTGTATCCGGTGGGATTCCCGGCGAGTGACATCGGCGATGTGAAGGTCGACACCCTCCTCTTGCGCAACACGGGGCTGACGGCGGAGTTCGGACCGGACAGTTACACGCTGAGCGAGAGCGGACACGATCTCACGGCGCGCTATGGTCAGCCGCTGACCGTTGCGGGCGTCACACTGACGATGCTTCGCCGCCCGCCGCATCGCAGCGGGACCATTGGCATTCTCTCCAGCTTCAATGCCGAAGGAATGCTGCTGGACGGGGTGGACGCGCGGCCGCGCAAGAGCACGGACGTGGTCGATGTCATGTTTCGCGCAAACGATCCGTACGTCGCGCAGCAAGTGGTCAACGCGCTCGTCGACTCGTACAAGGAAGTGAATGCGAACATCGCGCAACAGCAGTCACGGCGTCGGCGCGAGTTCATTCAGGAGCAGCTCAAGCAAACCGACTCGCTGTTCGCGGATGCCACCACCGCGCTGAGTAACTATCGCACCCAGGTTCAGGTGTACGGCTCGGACGCGCGCGTGGCGGCCGAGCAGACGGGGCTGATGACGCTCGACGTCACACGCGAACAGCTGGCGGCGGACAAGAATACGCTCCAGTCGCTGCTGGATCGGCTCCAGAACGACTCGAAGGGAACGCACAACGAAAAACTGGACGCACTCATGGCCTCGCCCGGCATCGCCGAGAATACCGTGGTGAGCGCCCTCTTCGGACAGTACCTCCAGCTGCGGACGAAGCGGGACTCGATCACGACGGGCGGATGGTCGTCGGCGAGGAGCAATCCGGACGTGATGAAGCTCGATACGCTCATCGCGACGACGCAGGCCAGTCTTCTCTCCGCGGTACGCAGCAACGTCGAGGCGGTCGACGCGCGGCTCGCGTCGCTCGATGCACTGCGATCTCGCAACTCCGCGCAGATGCAAAAGCTTCCCGCCGTGCAGGCCGTCGAGGCGCGGCTGCTCCAGCGCGTGGAGACGGCTCGCAAGATGGCCGATCAGCTCCGCGAGGAGTTCCAGCGCGCGCGCATCTCGGAAGCCGTGGAAGTCGGTCAGGTGGAGCTCGTTGATCTGGCCGTGCAGCCCGACACCCCGATCGGACGCGGCGCGCTCTTCCGCATCTTCACGGGGCTCATCATCGGGCTGATACTCGGCGGTGGCGCGGCGGTGGTCGCCGAGCGCCTGAACACGACCGTCCGGCGTCGCGACGATGTGGAGCTGATGCTCCACGTACCCGGCCTCGCGGTCATTCCGCAGATCTCAACACCGCGCCCGCTCGGCAGGATCGGACGCGCGCTCAGGCTGCCGGGGATGACAGGTCGCCGCCAGAAGTATTCCAGCGAAGCCCTGGTGACCATCAGTGACTTCGGCTCGGTGGGCGCGGAAGCGTATCGCACGCTGCGCACGAACCTGATCTTTTCGCAGGCGATTCAGACGCTTCGCTCCATCGTGGTGACGAGTCCTTCACCGAAGGATGGCAAGACGACCACCGCCGCCAATCTCGCGGTGACGTTCGCACAGCAGGGGATGCGCGTCTTGATCATCGACTGCGACATGCGCAAGGCACGGCTTCACCTGCTCTTTCAGCTGCCGCGCGAGCCTGGCTTCTCGCAGCTGCTCGCGAAGCACGCCACGATCGAGCAGGTGGTGCAGCAGACATCCGTGCAGAATCTATCGATCATCTCGGCCGGACTGCTTCCCGCGAACCCATCCGAGCTGCTCGGGAGTGCGGTGGCGCGATCGACGATCGAGTCACTCTCGAAGGATTACGACATCGTGATCCTCGACACGCCGCCGGTGCACGTCGCGGCCGATGCGCTCATCCTCGGCAGCATGGCGAACGGGGTGCTGCTCGTGCTCCGGGCCGGCTACTCCGAGCGCGAGGCGGCGCAGCAGGCGTTGCAGCGGCTGCTCAACGTAGGGGCGCACGTGGTGGGCGCGGTGCTCAACGACCCGGACCACAAGGTGCCCGAATATGGCGCCTATTACTACTATTACGACTACCACGAAGAGAAGGTCGGAGTTTAGGAGCTGCCGCGCGCGGCGCCCGCAGTGAGCGACCGCCGCGAATCACCCGAGCTCGCGCTGTTGCTGCACGCCGCGGCGAGCGACGGAACGCTCGCGACGCAACACCGGACGCGAGAGCTGGTGCAGGCGGTCGCCAACTGGCCACTGTTTCTCGAGCGGGCCGCTCAGCACGCGGTGATTCCGTTGATGGATTACGAGATCGGGCGCAACGCCGCCGATCTCGTCGCCCCCGAGACCATGTCGAGGCTTCGTGCCGCGGCGCAGGAAGGTGCCATGCGCAGCCTGCGGCTCACCGGAGATCTCGTCGCCGTGCACAGCGCGCTCGTGAGCGCCGGCGTCGGCGCCATTCCGTTCAAGGGACCCACGCTCGCGGCGCTCGTCTACGGCAACCTCTCGCTGCGACAGTTCGAGGACCTGGACATTCTCGTTCGAGATCGGGAGCTGAGCCGTGCGCGCGATGCCCTCTTCGCAGTGGGCTTCTCCCCGGTGCTGCAGCTGAGCGACGACCAGCGCGCCTCGATCGTGCTCTCCGGTCATCACGAGCAGCTGCGGCACCCCGAGAGCGGCACGACGGTGGAGCTCCACTGGTCGCTGAACAATCGTGCGCTCACCCACGATGCCTTC
>DATHJR010000139.1:0-2771 GCA_035286525.1 Gemmatimonadaceae bacterium
GTCTTGCTCGCCGTGCCGCAGTAGATCACGCGCTCCGGCTCGAGCGACTGCAGCGCACCCACCGGCGCGCGGTCATACCGAAACTCGGCGTCGTAGTCATCCTCGATGGCGATCGCCGCGCGCGAACGCAGCCACGCGAGCAGCGCGGTCCGTCGCTCACCACTCATCACGATGCCGGTCGGAAATTGATGCGCGGGCGTGACGAGCACCGCGTCCACATTCGCGCGCTCGAGCGCGTCGACGCGCAGTCCGTCGTCATCGAGCGAGATCGGTGCGAGCTTGAGTCCCGCCGCGACGATCGACTCCCACTCGTTGTAGCCGGGATCCTCCACGGCCAAACGCTTCGCTCCCCCGGCCACGAGTGCGCGGCAGACCAGCGCGCGCCCCTGCGCGAACCCGCTCGTGATGACGATCTGCTCCGCCTCGCACACAACACCCCGTACGCGCCCCAGATACTCGGCCAGCGCCCTCCGCAGCACCGCGCACCCGTGCGGGTCGCGATAGCCGAGCTCCGTGTCGGGCATCTTGGCAAGCGCATCGCGCGTTGCCGCGAGCCACGCCGCGCGCGGAAACGCGGAGAGATCCGGCACCGCTGGGAGAAAGTCGTATCGATCTCGCGACTCGACGCGCACACCGATCGAAGCGCGCGCCACGGCATTGGGCGCCGAGGCAGAAACGCGGGGTCGAGCGCCCTGCCGAAGAGTGAGGTACCCTTCGGCCGCAAGCTGGGCGTACGCGTCGACGACGATCGGTCGTGACACGTGAAGCTGCGCCGCCAGGTCGCGAGTGGACGGAATGGGCGCGCCCGGGCGCAACGTTCCCGCGCGAACCGCTGCCCGGATCTGGCGTTCGATCTGCGGTCCGAGCTTTTGCTCGGCACCGCGGGAAATGGCAATAAGTAATTCGAGCGATTGACTGGTCAATGAAATTGCTCTTGAAGTGGCTCTGTACTCCTTACCACTTTGGCGATAGCTTCGGCCCATGTCAACCACTCATTCCGCCCGCCCAACGCTCCTGACTCGCCCCATGCTGCTGATCTGCTCGGCTAGCTTCGGCGCGATGATCTGCTTCTACCTGCTCCTCTCGGTCGTTCCGCAGTACGCCACCTCCGTCGGCGCATCCGGCGTTGGCGCCGGGCTCGCGACCGGCGCGCTCATGCTCTCGACCGTCGCCCTCGAGCTCGCGACCCCGCGCATCGTCGGCCGCTTCGGATATCGGATCACCCTCGCGGCCGGCCTCACACTCCTCGGCGCGCCCGCGCTCGCCCTGCCCCTCGCGCACGCAATGCCCGCGATCCTCGCGATCTCCCTCGTGCGCGGGGCCGGGCTCGCGATCATCGTCGTCGTCGGTGGGTCGCTGGTGGCTTCGATCGTCCCGGCGGAGGGGCGCGGCGAAGGGCTCGGGCTCTACGGCTTCATCGTGAACATCCCGGCCGTCTTCGGACTCCCGGCCGGTGTATGGCTCGCCGCGCACGCGGGATTCCCAACCGTGTTCGTGATCGCGGCCACCGCCGCGCTCCTCGGGCTGCTCGCCGTGCCGGGGCTGCCGGGGCTGCAGGTACCTTCGGACGAGCTTCCCGTGGGAGTTCTGGACGGACTCCGCACTCCGGCGCTCGCGCGCCCCGCGATGGTATTCTCCGCGACGGCGATGGCCGCCGGCGTCATTGTCACCTTCCTGCCGCTCGCCGCGATTCACGCATCCGGCAACATCGTCGCGGCGGCGCTGCTCGTGCAGGCCGCCTCGTCCACTCTCACGCGCTGGTGGGCCGGACATCTCGGCGATCGCCATGGATCCGCCGCGCTGCTCATCCCGGGGCTGCTCGCGGCGACGGCCGGCATGCTCGCGCTGATCTTCATCGCCAGCACGCCCGCAATCATGCTCGGCATGGTGCTCTTCGGCATTGGCTTCGGCATCACGCAGAACGCGACGCTCACGATGATGTTCGATCGCGTCTCGCCGTCGGGCTACGACGCCGTCAGCGCAGTGTGGAACGTCGGCTACGATGCCGGACTCGGACTCGGCGCCGTGGTGTTCGGCATCGTGTCATCACACACGGGCTACCCGATCGCGTTCGCGCTGCTCGCGGCATTCATGCTCGCGATGCTCGCGCCGGCGTTGTACGACCGCAGCAGGCGCGCCACCGCGGATTAGCGACGCGTCAACGTCTCACAGCACGCGCGCGGCGACGATCGCCGCGCGACGCGTCACCTACTTCACCTTCACGATCTCGACGCGCTGCTCCTTGTCCTTGCCGACCTTCCCCGGCAGCACCGCCTCGCCGAGCTGCCCGCCGGCCTGCAGTGACGACACGACCACCGTCGTGCGCTGCGCACCGAGCGTCGCGATCTCCTGGTCCGAATACTTCTTGTCCATGTAGACGTCGACGCGGTACGTGGATCCCGTGGCTTTCATCGCCTGCGCCGCGCTCAACATCAGATCCGAGAATCCCTGCGTCGCGGGTGCCGAGACGCTCGGGGAGCCGTGCACCCAATCGATCTTCTTGATGACGAGCTTCCCCTTCTTGATCTCATCCGCGACCGCGCCCGAGAGCTTCATCTGCTCTCCCGAGGCTTCGGTGGTCGCTTCGCCCCCCGCTCCGCCGGTGGCCATCGAGGCGGCCTTCATCTGCGCCATCGCAGCCTGCATTCCCGCCAGCCCCTGCGCGCTCGCCGCGATCTTACTGCCATTCGGCATCCCGTGCATCCCTCCTGCCGCCGCGACCTGCGCAGCCGTCATGCCGCCCAGAGCGCCCACGCCGCCGGTCGCGCCGG
>DATHJR010000140.1:0-4102 GCA_035286525.1 Gemmatimonadaceae bacterium
GGGCCGCCGGCCTTGGGCGACGCCTCCACCGTGCCGTTGGTCATGGTGCTGCGGCGCCCATCGCCGCCGGCCTGCTGCGTCATGAGATAGCTCCCTTCGCCGGTGCCGCGCAGCGCCTCGGGAAAGATGTGAATCTCGGTCGCGCGCTGCTTGCCATCCGGCTGCGCCACCGATGTCACACCGACGAAGGTGTGCGGCGTCACGCTCGAGAGATCGGCCGGCACTCTCGAGAAGACGTGGAGCGGCGGTAGCACGGCCACGCTCACATCGCCGGTCGCCGTCGACACGGTGAGCGCGGTGTCGCTCACGCTCACCAGCGTTCCGCGGATGGGCGTGATGCCGGAGGGCGTGGCGGGCGATGCACTCGAGTCCGTCGCGGCCGTAGTGGTGGACGCGGCGGTAGATGCAGCGGAGTCTCCAGTCGCGGCCGGGGGCGATGCGTCGCGTTTCGCGCAGGCGGTGCCCGAAAGGAGGATCGCCGCGAGAGTCGCGAGGGAAGCGAGTGTGGTCGGTGTGAGCGGGCGGTGTGTGCGATACATAATGAGTCTCCTGTTGTGAGCGGCGCCCGGCCCTGAGGGTGCGGCCGCCGACGTACATGGTGGATTTAACAAGCGGCTGCTGTCATGGATCTACCGCTCGCGTGAAGGCATCACAGGCGTGATCAACGCGCAACCTTCTTCACGTTCATGTGGTCGAGCGCCGCACGCAGTCCAGCACTGAGGTTCGCGACCGTGTCATTAGCCCAAAAGTGCATAAAGAAAAGTCTCGGGGACTCATCGAGCATGTGACTGTGAACTGCGGTTACCGAAATGCCGTGATCGGTGAGTGCGCGCATGACGGGGTTCACCTCGTCGGCGGTCATCACGAAGTCACCCGTCACGGCTGCCTTTCCCCCGCCCGTCGGCTGAAAGTTGAGTGCCGTCGCCACACCCATGGCCGGGGATACCTCCATTCCCTTGTCCGTGATGCGCTCGAGACGTGGGACACTCACCTGGTACACGCCGCCGTTCACCTCTCCGGAGACGCCGAGCGTCTTCGCGATCGTCGCTGTGTCCAAATCGAGTTGCACGATGTCGCCCGATGGTGCTGGCGCTCCCATCGGCGTCTTCGTGAGAGCGAGGGCGCTTCGGATCACAGCAGCCAGTTTCTGCGGATCGCCGACCGCGCCAATGTGCATGTACATCACGCGTGGCGATTCCATCTGGAGGTGGTTGTGCAGCGCGGTCACGTCAATGCCGCCTTCCTGGAGCGTCCGCATCACCGGGCCAACCTCGTCTTCGGCCAGCACCAGGTCGCCCATCACCATGCTTCCCTTCCCCTGACCACCCGCGAATGCGACCCACGAGCCGAGCGCAAGCGCGGGTCTCACGGAAACACCGGCGACGGTTACCTGCATGTCGCCACGAGGGAACCCGAACTTTATTACTCCTCCTGGTTGAGGCGCGCCTTTTCGACCAAGCACCTGCTCGATCGCTGACCAATCGGGGCTGGTCATTGTCGATGTTTGTGCGCCCTGCCCCCGCGCCGGTCTGGCTGACAGCAGGATTACAAGAAGCACATGGAACGAGACGCGGTGGCGACTCAGCGACAACTGGTGATATCTCATGGGATCCTTGAACTGAGAGTCGACATCGTGATCAGTCCGCACGTTTCGATTTCCCGATGAAGCTCTTCTGCCGCACGTATCGCGCCCACGCGCGCAACGAGCGCGCATGTTGAGGACGCTTCGCCTCGCGCTCAATTCGGCGGCGCTTGCACTGACGCTGTTCGCGACTTTTCTCGACGCCCAACAGTCTCCAGCTGTCGTTTGCCCGCGCGCGGGTGCTGTTTGCCACAACGAGGTGACGCCGCGCGAAATCGTGAAGGTCGCTGCAGCTGGCGGTTTGCTCCGCCTGGACGCGTTGCTCACGGATTCGGTCTGGCGTACCGCAGACTCGATCACGGAATTTCGTCAGCGCGAACCCGTACAGGGCGCGCTCGCAACCCAGCGCACCGTCGTGAAGGTCGCCCGCGATAGTTTCGCACTCTTCGTGGCCGTTCGCGCCGAGGATGACGATCCGGCCAAAATCCGCGCGACCCAGCTGCGGCGCGATGCCGATCTGACGGCCGACGACAACGTGACGATCATCATCGACAGTTTCCACGACCGGCGCAGCGCCTTCGAGTTTCGCACCAACCCCCTTGGCGCGATGTGGGATGCGCAGCTTTCCAACTGGGATACCGAGAACGCGGACTGGAATGGCATTTGGGAAGTGGCCGTGATGCGCGACGCGCGCGGGTGGAGCGCGCTCTTCCGCATTCCCTTCCGCACCCTTCGATTTCGCGCCGGCTCCGGAACGACCTTCGGCTTCAACGTGCGGCGATTCGTCAGTCGCAACAACGAAGAGGATCTGTGGCGCTCGTTCGGCCGCTCGCAGGGTTTCACGCAATTACAATATGCGGGAGAGCTCACCGGATTCGGCCAGCTCGATCGCCGTCGCGATGTCGACCTCCGCCCCTACGTACTTGGCCGAGCAAATCAGAGCTCACATGACAGCGTGGGCAATCGACTCGGCGCCGCCGGTGTGAGCGGGAAAATTGGCGGAGACGCGAAGATAGCGGTCACGTCGACGCTGACAGCCGACCTCACAGCGAATACCGACTTCGCGCAAGTCGAAGTGGACCAACAGGTCATCAACCTCACCCGATTTCCAACCTTCTTTCCCGAGAAGCGCGAGTTCTTCCTCGAGTCCAGCGGAATTTTCGACTTTGGTACGGCGCAACATGTACAGCTCTTCTACTCGCGTCGGATCGGCCTGACGGATAGCGGTACGACGGTCCCCATTCTTGGTGGCGCACGGCTCTACGGCAAAACGGGCCCATGGTCCATCGGGGCCCTCGATGCGCGCACCGGAGGTGACGATGGTGCGAATGACGCGATCGTGCGGGTGAAGCACGATTTATTCGATCGATCCTACATCGGTGCGATCGCGATGCAGCGCTCAGGTCCTGGCGTTACGGACGTGGAACGCGCAGGAGGGCTGGACGTCGACCTGCCCTTGGTTGTCCGAGGACAAAACCTCGAGCCGAAAGTGTGGATCGCTGCCACGCACGTTCCCGACTCGGCATCGGGCGTGCCGCTCGCGTGGCGCTTGTCCACCGATTTTCCCAACGATCTCTTCGACGCGTTCGTCTCGCTCTACCGAGTTGATGCGGGGTTCACTCCGATGCTGGGATTCGTGCAGCGCGCGGGCATCTGGGAAACGGCCGGACACGTGGACTTTCAGCCGCGCCCGCACCTGCCCGGGGTGCGCCAGCTCGACTTCGAGGTCATCCCCACCTGGGACATCATTGCAAGCCAGAGCGGCTCGCTGTCACGCGTGCGGGACTGGCAGACCGCGAGCTTCGAGTGGATTCCACTGGGCATCGGATTCCAATCCGGAGACGAGTTCGCGATTCGTGTGCAGCGGCTCATGGATGCTCCGAGTGAGACCTTCTCCATCTTCCGCACGACGACGATTCAGCCCGGACGCTACTGGTGGACGCGGGGGCAGGTGGAGTACGCCACGGCCCCCGCACGCGCACTGAGCGCATCCGTGCGCGCGAACTGGGGCGGGTTCTATGACGGCCACGTTTCCGAAGCGGACCTGTCGGCCACCTGGCGCGGCGGCGGTCACCTCATTTTGGGCGCAAACGTCACGCGAAATCACGTCGAGCTCTCGGCGGGAACATTCACCGCGCTCGAAACGGGTGCGCGCGCGGAGTATGCGTTCAGCACCAGGGCGGATGTTCTGGGGTTCGTGCAGTTCGACGACGAGACGGATCGCGTGGACTTCGATTTTCGCTTTCATTGGATCCCGGTCATCGGTGACGACCTCTTCGTCGTGTGGAATTCCGGTTACACCACGGACCCTGGGGCGAAGTTTCGGTTCCCTGACCACAATGTTTTCGCCCATCCGCTCGCGGGCGCGCTGACGGTGAAATACGTGCATCGCATCGCACCGTGATTTGGACACCAGCATCGTTGCTCCACCCATCATGTCATGCCACCTCCACTCACCGGCGTTGCCACGTCGGACGTGGCCGACCAGCATCTGAGTTCCCGGTCGGACTTTCCCGTATT
>DATHJR010000141.1:0-3119 GCA_035286525.1 Gemmatimonadaceae bacterium
CATGAACCCGGCGCCCAGAACTCCGATCTTCTCGACCGGAAGCGGCGCCACCTTCGCGTCGCCGACTCCCGTATCCTTCTTGAGCGCCGAGCTCGCGAAGAAGAGGAAGATCAGCTGCCGGCTGACATCCGTCACCGCCATCTCGCCGAACAGCCGCGCCTCGGTGGCGAATCCCTTCGCGCGGTCGCCGGCGTAGGACTGCTCGATCGCATCGATTGCGGCGAGGGGCGCAGGATAGTTTCCCTTCGTCACCTTTCGCGCCGACTCGCGGGCCTTGCGGAACACCACCGATCTGCCGACGGGATTGTCCTCGAACACCACGTCCGCAATGCCGTGCACCGTCCGGCCGCGCTCGCGCGCGATCCTCCCATCCCCAAGCTTGGCCGCCCGATCGATCGCGACGTCGAGCAGAACCGACGGATGCACGAGCTCATCGATGAGCCCGATCTGCAGCGCCTTCCTCGCGCGTACGTTCTTCCCCTGCAGGATCATGTCGAGCGATTGACGGAGCCCGACGCGTTGCGGCAGCCGCTGCGTTCCGCCGGCGCCCGGGATCAGCCCGAGCTGCACCTCCGGAAGCGCGAGCACCGTTTTCGGATGATCGGTCGCGATGCGGTACGCGGCGGCGAGCGCCGCCTCGAGCCCACCGCCCAGGCACGCGCCGTTGATCGCGCACACCACCGGCGCACGCAGACGCTCGAGGCGGTTCATCAGCTCCTGGCCTTCCCGGCTCAGCGTCTCGGCCTCCGCCGCAGTGCGCAGCTCGAGAAAGCCATCGATTTCCGCCCCGGCGATGAAGAGATCGGGCTTTCCCGATACCAGCACCACCGAGCGAATCGTCGCGTCGGAGTCGACGCGATCCATCAACGCCTCGAACTCCTCCAGCACACCGCGCGTGAACATGTTGACGGCCTCACTCTTCAGATCGAAGGTGACGACCGCAACGCCGCCGTCCCGGAGCTGCGTCGTGAGCGCCGCGCTCACGACGCGTTCTCCAGCACCATTGCGAATCCCATCCCGCCGGCGGCGCACAGCGTCATCAGACCGAACTTCCCGTTGCGCCGGCGCAGCTCGTTCACGAGCGTCGTCGTGATGCGCGCACCCGTCGCTCCGAACGGATGCCCGATCGAGATCGATCCGCCCATCACGTTCAGCCGCGAGCGATCGACCACGCCCATCGGCTGCGACAGTCCGGCGCGCTCCGCCCACGCCTGGCTCTCGAAGCCGCGGAGATTGCTCAGCACCTGCGCCGCGAACGCCTCGTGCATCTCGACGAGGTCGATGTCGCCGAGCTTCAGCCCGGCGCGCGACAGTGCGAGCGGCGCCGCCAGCACCGGCGCCTGCAGCAGCTGCTCCCCCGGATCGAGCGCCGCATAGGCGTACGACTTGATGTACGCGAGCGGCGCATAGCCCATCGCCTTTGCCTTCTCCTCGCTCATCAGAATCACCGCGGCGGCGCCATCGGTGAGCGGCGACGAGTTCCCCGCCGTCACCGTGCCGTACCTCCGGTCGAACACGGGCTTGAGCGCGGCCAGCGCCTCCGGCGTCGAATCGGACCGAATGCCGTTGTCGCTCACCGCGACCTCGGCGTACTGCGGCGGCACGTAGTACGGCATGATCTCCGCCGTGAGACGTCCGTCCTGCGTTCCCGCCGCCGCGAGGCGATGCGAGCGCAGCGCGAATTGATCCTGCTCGTCGCGCGGGATGTGATTCAGCTTCGCCATCTTCTCCGCGCTCTGCCCCATCGTCTCGCCGGTAGATGGCTCGGCGATCGCGGGCGTGATCGGGATGAGGTCGCGCGGACGAATGCGCGTGAGCGCGCCGAGCTTCCCCCCAACCGACTTCGCCTTCGACGCACCAACCAGCGCGTTCGCGAATCCGCGCGAATGGAGAATCGGCACGTTCGACAGCGACTCGGCCCCGCCCGCGATCGCCACCTCGGCGTGGCCGAGCGCGATCTGGTCGGCGGCGTCGGTGATCGCCTGGTTCGCGGAAGTGCACGCGCGGCTCACCGTGAAGGCCGGAATTCCCTTTGGCAGCATCGGGAGCAGCGCCACCTCGCGCGCGATGTTCGGCGCGAGCACGCTCGGCACCACGGTGCCGAAGACGAGTGCGTCGACCTCCTCGCCATCCAGCCCCGACCGTACGACGAGCTCGGCGACGAGTGCTCGACCGAGCTCCTGCGCGGAGAGCGATTTGAAGAGAGTGCCCGATCGCTCGAACGGCGTGCGCAGCCCAGCGACGATGGCTACGCGGCGGCCGTTACCGAAGGTTGGCATGGCGGAAAGCTACTCGATTCGGTGTTGCGTGATGAGTCGGGATGCGCCAGGAAGTTGACCCGCGAGCGCCCGTCCCCGTAGCGTTCGGCGATGCCCGACATCCCACGAATCGACGGAGAGCCAACGACGCCAGGGCAGATGCAGCCGGATCAGCGCGCAGACGCGCTGGCCCAGCTCGCCGAACGATCCTTCGACGTGCTCGTGATCGGCGGCGGGATCACGGGCGCCGGCGTCGCGCGAGACGCCGCGATGCGAGGGCTGAGCGTCGCGCTCGTGGAAGCATCGGATTTCGCGAGCGGCACCTCGAGCCGCTCTTCACGACTCGTCCACGGCGGCGTGCGCTACCTCGAGCATGGCCAGCTGGGACTCGTGTTCGAGTCCTGCCGCGAGCGCCGCATCCTAGCGACGATCGCGCCCCACCTCGTCCGTCCCCTGCAATTCATGTGGCCGGTGTACGAGAAGGCGCGCATCAGCTTATGGAAGCTTCGCGCCGGACTGTTTCTCTACGATGCCCTCGCGCTCGGCCGCAACCTTGGTCGTCATCGCACGCTCAGCATACACGTCGTGACCGCGCTGGAGCCGGAGCTTCGCCACCTCGGGCTCACCGGCGGCGCCTCGTACTTCGACGCGGCGACGGACGACATCCGGCTCACCCTCGCCACGGTGCTGAGCGCGCGCGACTCCGGCGCGATCGTGCTCAATCACGTCTCGGTGCACGATCTCGCCATGACGAGCGACGGCGTGTGCGGCGCGCGCGCCCTCGACCTGCGCTCCGGCGCCGATGTGGAGATCCGGGCGCGCGCGGTCGTCAACGCGGCTGGTCCGTGGAGCGACGCCATC
>DATHJR010000142.1:0-8982 GCA_035286525.1 Gemmatimonadaceae bacterium
CCGAGTAGCGCAGTCGCGGATCCGTGTGATCGAGCAGGAGCGCGAGACCGACCGACGCTCCTAGGCTGGCGATGAGCGCGAGCAGCAGGATCGTGGGAGCGGTGTTCTTCGACGGCGCCATCGGTGCCACCGCCGTGTCGAGAATGCTGACGTCAGGGATTGCCCCGGCTTCGGCCAGCTTCGTTTCCTGATACCGCTGCTGCAGCATCGAATAGAGCGACGAGCGCGACACGACGTCACGCTGGAGGCGCATCAGCTCAATGGTGCGCGGCGGAATGTTCTGAAGCTCGGTGGACGCACTGGCCATCTGATGATTCAGATCGCCGGCGCGCGACTGCAACTCCGTGATCAACTGCGCGAGCACCTGCGGCAGCGTCTGCGTGCGCAGCGTCTGTACGGACAAGCGCAAATCCTGCACGATGCGATGCTCGTCCGTGTAGCTCTCGCGCGCCGCGCGCAGTGCCGCCTCGCGCTTGCTGAGATCCTGAAGCGCCGCCTGGAGGGCGAGTGAGCTCTGCGCGGACGGAATTCCGATGAAGGCATCCGCGGTGACCGAGTTCGGATCGCGCGCGAGATTCTGCAAGGCCGCGATGTCGTGCTGTACGGTGAGGTACTGCGCCTTCTGCCCGAAGTAGTTGCCGATCATCGGATCGCCGCCACCCGTGCCCCCGCCCGTTCCCATGCCCGTGGCCGGAGCCGCCATGATCGCCTCCGACGGAAGCGTGATCGTGTTCTTGCGGAAGCTCTCGAGCGAGGACTCCGACGAACGGAGCGCGCGTGATGCCGTGTCGAGCTGGTCGGCGAGTGCCTTCGATTCCTCCGTCAGATTGCGGCGCTTGAGCTCACCGGCAGTCGAGACGAACTCGCGCATGATCCCGTTCAGAATCGCCGCAGTGCGATGGCCGTCGGCACCCGTCAGCGTCAGCTTGATGAACTGACTGTACTGCGGAAGGGTGACGTCCACGCGCGAGATGAGCCCGGATGAAACGTCGCGCGGACTCACGACGACGAAGGGCACGATGCGCGACGGTCCGAGAACCTGGGCCGAGGGCTTCCATGCGATACCCACCGAGCGACCGACGGAGTCTCCCGAGACGCCGCGCTCCACGACCTTTCCGTCCTTCAGCGTCAGCGAATAGTGCGAGTTCGTAGCATCGGTGGACAGCGCGTAGGTGCCCGAGCGCAGACCGGGACGCGGCTGGAAGCCGGCGAAGACGGCGGTATCCCTGATGGAGAGCGGCCAGACGTAGAGCGAGAGCTTGCGCACCACATTGTCCATGATCGACGAGCTCTTGATCAGGTCAGCCCACGCGCCTGGCGTTACGAGCGGCTGCCCCTGAATCGGACCCTGCGGACCGCCGCCCTGTGTCTTCGCGCCGTCGTCGGAGATCCAGACCGTGCCCTGCGCCTGATACGCCGGCGTCATGAACTGCGTCACCCCGAAGCCGATTCCGGTGCCTGCCAGCACCACGAGCAGAATGAGCCACTTATAGCGCCTGAGCGCTGAAAAGTAGCGCGACCAGGATATTCCGGGCTCGTCCATGGCTGGCTGCTGGGACCAGGACGGCAGATAGTTCTGCCCGTAGGACATCGCGGTAGGGTCGCGGTTGGGCTCGACCGGAAGATTCGACGGAAATTGCGGAGCAGTCATCGACGAGTTCGCTGGGTAGAGGGCGCGTGGCCAATATGTACAGAGCCTCGCGTCGCGCCAACAGGACGTTCATTGGAACAGCGGGTTACAGGGCGTGGGGATGCAATATCAGGCCCAGACAAGGATGCGCTTGGACCGCCCAATCGCTGCTCAACTAGATCACCGCATCACCCATCGCTCAGATATAGTAGACATATCGTCGCATTCCTGCGCGCCGGAGTGGCGCCGGTGCCGCAGATAATGTAGTATGGGTGCCGGTGGTGCTGTAGTCGCACAGCGACAAGGCTGTCGCGAGCGTGGAACGTTTTGTCGCGCAATATTGGCTGTTCGCGGTGCTCAAGCGACAGAATCGCAAACGTGTGGCGCAAAGCACGCACATAATGTGACGCGTGGCCGCACTAGATCATCTAATAGGGAGACATCGTTTCCCTTCGGTTCGCGCGCGAGGAGAGTCATCATGACGGTTCCAGTGCTACCCGCAGCACCCCTGGATGTCGCTGCCCCCTCGTCTCGCGTCGGTCGCGATCCGCTCGCGATCCCAGCGGCGGTGAAAGCAGACATCCGAATCCTGGTAGTGGATGACGATCGAACCCTGCGGGAGGGTTGCGCCAGCGTTCTCGAGCTGGACGGCTACAACGTCACCTTCGTGGGTCGCGGAGACGAGGCGCTCGAAGTCGTGCGGCGCCGGAAGTTCGATATCGTACTGGTCGACCTGTACCTCCAGCCGATCTCCGGAATCGACATTCTGAAGGCTGCGCTCGAGACTCATCGCGAAACCATCGTCGTCGTCATGACGGGAAACCCAAGTGTTTCCTCGAGCATCGAGGCGCTCCGCGCCGGCGCCTGGGACTATCTGCCCAAGCCGTTCTCCGCAACACACCTCCAGGTGCTCGTCGGTCGCGCGTCCCACGCTGTCATGGTCGCTCGCGAGACCAAGGCCCTCCGGCAGCAGCTCGTGCAGCAGAGCGGCAACAGCGACAAGATCACCCTGCTCGGCGTCGCCCCGGCGTTTCGCAAGGCCGTTGAGCTCGCGCGCAAGGTCGCGCCCACCGACGCATCCGTGATGATCACCGGCGAGAGCGGAACCGGTAAGGAAGTGATCGCGCAGTTCATCCATCACCACAGCCGTCGCGCGAGCCGCAAGCTCGTGCCGATCAACTGCGCCGCGCTCCCCGAGCCGCTGCTCGAGAGCGAGATGTTCGGACACCGCAAAGGTGCGTTCACCGGCGCGGACCGCGACAAGCCCGGGCTGCTCGAAACCGCGAACGGCGGCACGCTCTTTCTCGACGAGCTCACGGAGATGTCGCATCCGATTCAGGCGAAGTTGCTGCGCGTGCTTCAGGACGGTGTCGTTCGGCGCGTCGGCAGCGAGCAACAGGATGCAACGGTGGACGTTCGCTTCGTCTCGGCCACCAATCGCGATCCGCAGGAGGCAGTGAACGCCGGGATCTTGCGAGAGGATCTCTTCTACCGGTTGCGTGTCGTTCCGATCAAGCTGCCGCCACTGCGCCAGCGCCAGGAGGACATCGCACTGCTGGCGAATCACTTCCTGGCACACTACTGGGAGCGCCATCGCGAGACGGATGACATTCTCCCCAAGCTCACCGACAGCAGTATGGAGTTTCTGCGCACCCGGCAGTGGCGCGGCAATGTGCGCGAGCTGCAGAACGTGATCGAGCACGTGGCGGTGTTGGCGGAGCCTGGGCAGCCGATTCAACCGCAGGACATTCCCGCGTACGAAGATGGCGCCTCGTCGCCGGCGCGGACTACGATGTCCGGCGCGATCATGGACGAGCCGTATCATGCGGCGAAGGACCGGCTGATCGCGGAGTTCGAGCGGGAGTATCTGGCGCGGTTGTCCGCGCGTGCCGGCGGCAACATGTCGCGTGCTGCCAGGCTCGCGAACATCGATCGTACGACACTCTACCGTCTCATGGAAAAACACAACGTGCGTCGCGACGAGTTGAACGGACCGAGCGAGTGATCGCAGTCGCAGGTCGCGGGAAGACAGAGTGATCGGTCCGAGAACATCGGCGCAGGAACCGGGAAACGCCGAGGTGCCGCTGAAACAGGACGACGTCGCCGCACCAGCTCTACCGGACGCACTCAGCGAGGCGCTGGCGCATGCGACGGCGCTCGCGATGCGCGAGCTCGTGACGGTAGCGCAGTCACCGCACCACGACGCCGATCTTCGCGACAGCGTCGCCTGGGTGTCCGATGCGGTGCGGCTCGCGGCGACCGTCGCGGGAGCCGAGCCGCGCTCGCATCCACCCGCCCCCGCGCCGCTTGCGCTCGACACGTTGCGCACGTGTCTGCTCTCCGAGCTCATCGCCGCTGGGGATCAGGTGAACGGTACGGGGATTCTGCGCTTGTTGAGCGCCGTCGAGCGCGTGCATCAGATCATCGAGCACGATGACGCGCACCGCTTCAGCGCGCGCCTTGCCGGTCCGGGCGGACTCGAGCTGCTGGTCGAGGTCGGACACGATCTGCGGTCGCCGCTCGCATCGATCCTCTTTCTCGCCGAGACGCTGCGCAAGGGACAGAGCGGTGAGGTGAACACCGTGCAGGAACGCCAGCTCGGGCTCATCTACAGCGCCGCCTTCGGCTTGAGCACAGTCGCCAGCGATGTCATCGCGTTCGCGCGTGGCGGCGACCGCCTGATCGATCCGACAGCCGAGGCATTCTCGGTGCTCGCGATTCTGCGCTCGGTGCAGGACATCGTGCTTCCGATGGCAGAGGAGAAGGGGCTGGCGGTGCTGCTCGAGCCGCCAGACGCGGACTTTCGCGTGGGGCACCCCGGCGCGCTCAATCGCGTCCTCCTCAATCTCACGACTAACGCGCTGAAGTTCACATCCAACGGACACGTCGAGATCGCAGTGACGGCGCCTACGCGATCCCGACTCGCCTTCTCCGTTCGCGACACCGGACGCGGAATCCCGCCGCAGGTGATGACCTCACTCTTCGACCCGTTCCGCCGCCGTGATCCGGGCGATCACGTGTTCTCGAGCGCGGGGCTCGGTCTCTCCATCTGTCGCAAGCTCGTGTCCGCAATGGGTGGCGTGCTCGGTGTCGAGACGAGCGAAATGAACGGCACGCGCTTTTTCTTCGAGCTCGAGCTGCCTGTGGTCACCAGGCTCTGAGCCGCGCGCTCAGACCGTCGTTGAGGCGCGCCCCGTGTCGACGCCGAACGACTCCGCCATTTCGTAGGCTTCCTCGGCGGTGAGCACCTCGCGCTCGACGAGCGCGGTCGCCAGCGCCTCGATCGCATCGCGATGCGTGCGCACGATCGCCTCGGCGCGCGCGCCCTGCACGGACATGAGCGCGCGGATGGCGGTATCGATCTCGCCCTGCAGATGGCCGCTGGGCGCACCGCCCTGCGCCTGCGGATCCGCGCTCACGAGGCCGATCGCATCGCTCATCCCGAATTCGGCCACCATGCGACGCGCGATCCCCGTCGCCTGAACGAGATCGCTGCCGGCACCGGTGGTGACTGCGTCGGGACCGAGGAACACGAGCTCCGCGGCACGTCCGCCGAGGGCCTTGGCGATGATCCCCTCGAGGTAGCGGCGCGGATGCAGATGGCGATCGGACTCCGGCGAGAAGTGCGCGGCGCCGAGCGACCGGCCGCGCGGCTCGATCGTGATCTTGTGGAGCCGGTCCTCGGGGCAGGCAACCATGCCGACCACGGCATGCCCAGACTCGTGCAGCGCAATGAGTCGGCGCTCCTGATCGTTGATGACCATGCCGGAGCGCACGCGTCCGAGCAGGATGCGGTCGCGCGCCTGCTCGACGTGGGCGTTCGTGATGACGTCGCCGGAGTCCTGCACGGCGATGATCGCGGCCTCATTGAGAAGATTCGCGAGCTCGGCGCCGGAGTGGCCGACGGTGAGGTGCGAGAGGCGCTCGAGGTCGACGTCCTTGGCCAGGCGGCTGTTTGCGGCGTGGATCTTCAGGATCTCGAGGCGATCCGCGGCAGTCGGCAACGGAACCTCGACGACGCGATCGAAGCGGCCGGGGCGGCGAACGGCGGGGTCGAGCATGTCTTCGCGGTTGGTCGCTGCCATCCAGACGACGCCGTTGTTGCTCGCCATGCCGTCCATCTCGACGAGTAGCTGGTTGAGCGTGACCTCCTCTTCACCCGAGCGATTGGGCCGGCCGCGACGGCCGCCGAGCGAGTCGAACTCGTCGATGAAGATGATGCATGGTGCGGCGTCACGCGCCTGCTTGGCGAGCTGGCGCACGCGGCGCGAGCCGATGCCGACGTACATCTCGTTGAAGTCGGACCCCGCGGCGACGATCACGGGACAGCCGGCCTCGCCGGCGACCGCGCGCGCCAGCAGCGTCTTGCCGGTGCCGGGCGGGCCGACCAGGAGGACGCCCTTTGGGCAATGCGCGCCCATCGCGAGAAAGCGCTCGGGGCTCTTGAGGTAGGCGATGACGTCGCGGAGGTCCGCCTGCGCTTCGCGCGCGCCTCCGACATCCGAGAGCGTGAGATGCCGCGACGCGGGTGACGGCACGAATCGATTGGCGCCGAACGCACCGCGATGATTCACCGCGTACGCGAGCACGAGCGAGAGTACGATGATGAGGCTCACGATCTGGATGAGGCGCTCGGTCGTGCTCGAGTGCGGCTCGACCACTCGCACGGAAGTGCCGGCGGCGGCCCAACGCTCGAGGTCCACGAGCGAGACGGCGCGGGTGGGCACCACGGTCTCCATGGAGCTCGTCTCGTGACCGTCGACGATGCGCGGCGTGCGAAGCGTGAGGACAAGGCGCGCGCCGTCGTTCTCGACGATGAGCGTCGACACCTGGCGCGAGCTCAGAGCCTGGGCGGCCTCGGAGTAGGCGACGGTGGTGTCACCTCGAATGCTCGCGGGGGCGAAGCGCCACACCAGCAGCATCGCGATGGCAGCGACGACGAGCGCGCCGCCCGTCCAATAGCGCACCGGACCGCGCCGGAGCGAGATCGACAGGAGTGGCCGTGTTCTCCAGTTTCGCCGCTCGCGAGGAGGGGCGGACGGGTTGTTCGCTCGAAGGGGGAGTGGCATTGGATACCGGCGCAGTGCACTGTTAGGAACCACCCGTGGATCGTCACGCGCGGTACACTGAGAGGACGGCGGACGAATGGTTGTCGTAACAGCGTCCGTTCTCCAATCTAGCTTTGCCGCGGCGCGGGGCGTAGGGAGGAAAAGCTCCCGTCGATTCAGTACACGGACTCCTCATTCAATGATCCCATGATTCGGTCTCGGATCCCATGATTCGCTCTCGCGTCCTGTTCACGGCCGTGTTGCTGTTCGCGATGCCCATTTGTGCGGAGCCCGTGCTCGCGCAGCGAAGCGGTCCATCGCCTGTGCTTGCGCCTCCGCCCGCGGCCGCGCAGGGGGTGAACGGGCATCTCGATCCTGAGGCCGCGACGCGCGCGTATCTCGCAACGCTGCCAAGCGACAAGAAGGCGCAGTCCGACGCGTATTTCGAGGGCGGCTACTGGCTGATCCTCTGGGACTTCCTGATCGCCGCGATCACCTATCTGATCCTTCTCTCGACCGGGCTCTCCGCTCGAATGAGAGACACCGCCGAGCGGGTGACTCGCTCTCCGACGCTCCAGAGCGTGCTGTACTGGGTGCAGTTCGTGGTCGTGACCACAGTGCTAAGCCTTCCGTGGAGCATCTGGGAGGGTTACGTGCGGGAGCATGCCTACGGTCTGTCGAATCTGACTTTCGGCGGGTGGCTCGTGGAGCAGGCGAAGGGCTTCGGAGTGTCACTGGTGATCGGCACGCTGGTGATCGCGGCGCTCTACGCCATCGTGCGCAAGCTGCCGCGCACGTGGTGGGTGTGGGGCGCACTCGCGACCATCGCGTTTTCGTTCGTGGGGGCCGTGATCTTCCCCGTAGTGTTGACACCGATCTTCAACTCGCCCAAGAAGCTCGCCGATGCGCGCGTGGTCGATCCGATCCTGCGGCTCGCGCGGCAGAACGGCATCGGCGCAACGGACGTGTGGGAGATCGACGCATCGAAGCAGAGCAAGCGGATCAGCGCCAACGTGAGCGGCGCCCTCGGCACCGAGCGGATCACGCTCAACGACAACCTGCTGAATCGCGCGTCGCTCGAAGAGATCGAGGCGGTGATGGGGCACGAGATGGGGCACTACGTGCTCAACCACATCTACAAGGGGCTGATGGCGTTCGGCATCCTCATCGTGATCGGCTTCGCGGTGGTCGCGTGGCTGTTCGAGCGACTGCGCGTGCGCTACGAATCGTCGTGGAAGGTGCGCGGGATCGGCGATCCCGCCGGGCTGCCGCTCGTCGCGCTGCTGTTCACAGGCTACCTGTTTCTCATTACGCCGTTGCTCAACACGATCACGCGCACCACGGAGTACGAGGCGGACATGTTCGGGCTCAACACGGCGCGGCAACCGGACGGCTTCGCGCAGATCGCGATCAAGTTGAGCGAATACCGAAAGCTCGACCCGGGGCCGTGGGAGGAGAGGATCTTCTTCGATCACCCGAGCGGCCACACGCGCATCTATACCGCGATGCGATGGAAGGCGGAGAACCTCGAGGCTACGAGACCTTCCTCGTCTTCCGCTTCAGGAAATCCATGAGAATGAACTGGCCGAGCGTCATGGTGTTCGTGAAGTAGGCCTTGCCGCGGCTGATCGCTGACATGCGTTTCACGAACTCGATGAGCGCACGGTCGCGCGCGAGCATGAAGGTGTTGATGACGATCCCGGAGCGCCGGCAGTCGGCGACCTCGCGCAGCGTGGCGGCTGTCACCATGGCGTCGAGCCCCATCGAGTTCTTGTAGATCATGCCGTTCGCCATCGTGAGCGCGCTCGGCTTGCCATCGGTGATCATCACGATCTGTCGCATGTCCTTTTTCTGGGACATGAGAATTCGGCGGGAGAGCTTGAGACCCTCCGCCGTGTTCGTGTGGTAGGGGCCGACCTGCGCGTGCGCGAGGCGGTTGAGCGGAATCTCCTCGGCCGAATCGTGGAAGAGGACGACGCGGATGGTGTCGCCGGGGAACTGCGTGCGGATGAGATGCGTGAGTGCTAGCGCGACCTTTTTCGCCGGGGTAAAGCGATCCTCGCCGTACAGAATCATCGAGTGCGACGTATCGAGCAGCAGGACCGTCGCGCACGACGATCGGTACTCGGCCTGGCGCACCATGAGGTCGCCGTAGTCGAGGTCGATCGGAACGTCGAGATTTCCGTTTCGGATGAGCGCGTTCTGCAGCGTCGCGTTGACGTCGAGGTTGAGCGTGTCGCCGAACTCGTACGGCTTGCTCGATGCGTCGGCCTCGATGCCCGTGGCGAGATAGGGCGTGTCGTG
>DATHJR010000143.1:0-4888 GCA_035286525.1 Gemmatimonadaceae bacterium
CGTCACCGCGCACCTCGACGCGGTGTTGCTCACCAGCCTTCCGAACATCCGCTACCTCACCGGATTCTCTGGATCGAGCGCGCTCGTCCTCGTAACCGCGCGGGAAACACTCTTCATCACCGACTTTCGCTACGCGACGCAGGTGCGCGACGAGGTCGGAGACTTCGCGCGCATCGCGATCGAATCGCAGAGCCTCTGGACCGGTCTGTGGCAGCTCCTTCCCGAGCTTACCGGCGTCAAGCTCGTCGGCTTCGAGTCCGCGCAGCTACTGCACCGCGACTTCGAGCGGCTTCTCAACGCCGGCGCGCGCTGGCAGTGGCGCCCCACGAACGACCTCGTGGAAACGCTGCGAGAGCGAAAGGATCCGGAGGAGATCGAGCGAATCCAGGAAGCGACCCATGTGGCGCACCGCGCCCTCGAGCGCACGCTGCCGCAGGTGCGGCTCGGGATGACCGAGCTGGCGATCGCGGGCGCGCTCGAGCAATCGCTGCGCGTCGAAGGCAGCGAGGGATTTCCGTTCGAGACGATCGTGGCGTCGGGACCGCGCGCCGCACTCCCGCATGCGCGAGCGGCGGACCGGCAGGTAGCCGCCGGAGACTTCCTCTTGATCGATTACGGTGCCATTGTCGGCGGGTACTGCTCCGACGTCACGCGCACGTTCGTCATTGGCCGCGCGTCCGATGAACAGAGGGAGGTCTACGATATCGTGCGCGGCGCGAACGCTCATGCGTCGGCGAACGTACGGGCGGGAATGACCGGGCGGGATGCCGACGCGCTGGCCAGGCAGTACATTGAACAGCGCGGTCAGGGTGAAGGCTTCGGGCACAGCCTCGGCCACGGAATAGGACTGGAAGTGCACGAGGCGCCGCGGCTGTCGAAGACCGCCGAAGCTCCGTTGCCGGCGCAGGCGGTCGTTACGATCGAGCCGGGGATCTATCGCGCCGGGTGGGGCGGCGTTCGCATCGAGGACGATGTGGTTCTCGACCCCGCGGGTCCGCGTATACTGACGTCGTTTCCTCGCGAGCTGATGGAAATCGCGTGACGGGCACGCGAGCGATCACCCGAATCGGACTATGATCGACTTACGCTACGTAAAGAAGATCGTCGAGCTGCTCGACGGCTCCTCGGTCGATTCGATCGAGATCTCGACGGACAAAGGGATGAAGCTGCGCATCTCCAAGACCCCGCAGCAGCGCGGGGCCCTGGTCACTCCGGCCGTTCCCCTTCCCGCGATTATCCCCCAGGCCGTTACGTCCAGCCGACTTACACCGTCGGAAGGGGTACCCCTTACCGCCGAAGAAGACGGGCAGGCCCGGGCGGAGGCGCCGAAGCCGAAGCTGCTCGAGGTCAAGTCGCCGATGGTGGGCACTTTCTATCGCTCGCCGGAACCGGGAATTCCGCCGTACGTCGTCGAGGGGACACGCGTCGAGAAGGGGCAGATTCTCTGCATCATCGAGGCGATGAAGATCATGAACGAGATCGAGTCCGAGTACTCGGGAGTGGTGCGCGAGGTGCTGGTCACGGACGCGCATCCGGTCGAGTATGGGCAAGTCCTCTTCCGTGTCGACCCGAATGCCTAATCCGACGACCCTGCCGCCTGCCACCGACGCTCCTGCCGAGCGCACGCCGCGCGTACCGGCGCAAGTGGACATTCCGGTTCCCGCGACATCCGCCTCGTTCAACTTCAAGGCGGTGTTGCAGCGGATGATCCAGCAAAATGCGTCGGACTTGCATCTCAAGGTTGGACGCCCGCCCGTGCTGCGCGTCAACGGCGACCTGATGACACTCGAGCTCGCGCCGCTCAAGCCGGAAGACTTGAAGGCGCTCGCCGAGCAGATCATGACGCCCAAGCAGGTGAAGGAGTTCGCGGAGGCGAAGGAAGCCGATTTCGCAATCGGCGTTCCGGGCATCGGCCGCTTTCGCGTGAACGTGTACCAGCAGCGCGGCACGATCGCGTATGCCATGCGCGCCGTACCGTACCAGGTGAAGACGGCCCCGGAGCTGAATCTCCCGAAGATCGTCGAGCAGATCGCGCTTCGCCCTCGCGGTCTTGTGCTCGTCACGGGCGTGACGGGCTCCGGCAAGTCGACGGCGCTCGCGGCGATGCTCCAGCACATCAACGTGCAGCGGCACGCGAACGTGATCACGATTGAGGATCCGATCGAGTTCCTGCATCGCGACATCAACTCGAGTATCAATCAGCGCGAGGTCGGCGCGGACACCGGCAGCTTCGGCGTGGCCCTCCGCCGCGTGCTCCGCCAGGACCCCGACGTCATCCTGATCGGTGAGATTCGAGACACCGAGACGCTCGAGGTCGCGCTCAAGGCAGCCGACACCGGGCACCTCGTGTTCTCGACGCTGCACACGACGGACGCGACGCAGACCATCAACCGCGTACTCTCCTTCTACGCGCCGCACCAGCAGAACGAGGTGCGCTTCACCCTCGCGAGCGCGCTCGCGGCGGTCATCTCGTTGCGCCTCGTCCCGCGCTCGGACAAGCCGGGCCGAATTCCCGCGGTCGAGATCCTGATCAACACCGCCGCGGTGCGCGATCAGATCCGCGACATGACGAAATCGCTCGACATTCCGGACCTGATCAAGGAAGGCACTGTGCAGTACGGAATGCAGAGTTTCGATCAGTCGCTCATGCAGTGGTATACCCGTGGTGTCATTACCTACGAGAACGCGCTATTCTTCGCCACCAATCCGAGCGAGCTTGCATTGCGCGCGCAGGGTGTCGAGGGATCCAGCGACACGAGCTGGGACGATTTTCAACGCGACGGCGATGGCTGACAGCACGGCTGGCCATTCGCGCCGCCACGCCGGGTACACCAACTGATGTTCAAGAAAGTCCTGATCGCCAATCGCGGCGAGATCGCGCTTCGGATCATTCGCGCCTGTCGCGAGCTCGATATACAGACGGTGGCCGTGTACTCGGACGCCGACCGCGAGTCGCTCCACGTTCGCTTCGCCGACGACGACGTCTGCATCGGGCCCGCGCCGGCGCGCGAATCGTATCTCAAGATCCCGCGCCTGATCGCCGCCGCCGAGATTACGGGCGCCGACGCGATCCATCCCGGCTACGGTTTCCTCGCGGAGAATGCGGAGTTCGCGGAGACCTGTGCCGCCTCCAACATCACGTTCATCGGCCCCACGGCCGCCCAGATCCGCCTCATGGGCGACAAAGCCACCGCGCGCCGCACCATGGCCGACGTCGGCGTGCCCATCATTCCCGGCACCCCCGGTCCCGTCGAGGACGTCGATGAGGCGCTCGGCTTCGCTCGCGACATCGGCTTCCCCGTCATCATCAAGGCCGCGGCGGGCGGTGGCGGGAAGGGAATGCGCGTGGCCAACGACGCCGACGATTTCTCGCGCGCCTTCCAGCTCGCGCGATCGGAAGCGCTCTCCGCGTTCGGCAGCGGCGACGTGTACGTCGAGAAATACCTCGCACGGCCGCGCCACATCGAATTCCAGATTCTAGGGGACTCCCACGGCAACGTCATCCACTTGGGCGAGCGGGATTGCTCGGTGCAGCGGCGCCACCAGAAGCTCATCGAGGAGGCGCCGAGTCCCGCGATGACGCCGGAGCTGCGCAAGCGCATGGGGGATGATGCGGTGCGAGGCGCGAAGGCGATCGACTACGTCGGTGCGGGCACGATCGAGATGCTCCTCGACACCGACGGCTCGTATTACTTCATGGAGATGAATACGCGCATCCAGGTCGAGCACCCCGTCACGGAGATGATCACGGGAGTCGATCTCGTGAAGGAGCAGATTCGTGTGGCCGCGGGAGAGAGACTCTCGATCATGTCGCTCCCTCCGCTTCGCGGTCACGTGATCGAGGTGCGCGTGAACGCCGAGGATCCCGCGCGAAATTTTCAGCCATCGCCAGGGCGCATCGAAGTCTTCAACCCGCCGGGCGGACCCGGTGTGCGAGTCGATACGCATATTTATACTGGATACACAGTGCCACCGTATTACGATTCTCTGCTGGCGAAGCTGATCTGCCAGGGTAGCACGCGAATGGAGGCGATCAAGCGCATGCAGATCGCCCTGGACTTTTTCATCGTCGAGGGCATCACCACGACTGTCCCCTTTCTTGGCCGCGTGATGCAGAATCCGCGCTTCCAGGCCGGAGATGTGGACACGAAGTTTCTGGAGCGTGAGAGCGATTTGCTGCGGGAGCCGTAATGCGCATTGATGTGGTCTTCGGTCCGTCCACCGCCGCGCCCGCCCTCGTCGCGGGGCGCGTCATCGCGGTCATCGACGTTCTTCGGGCCTCCACGAGCATCGCGGTCGCCCTCGGCAATGGTGCGCGAAACGTCGTTCCGCTCGACAGCGCGGATGAGGTGATCACGCGCGCGAAGCAGTTCGACAAGGGTGAGGTGCGTCTCGCGGGCGAGCGCAGGATGCGCATGGTTCCCGGGTTCGATCTGGGGAACTCGCCGGGCGAGTTCACACGCGAGGCCGTCGAGGGCAAGACGGTGCTGCTGACGACCACGAATGGCACGGCGGCGATGGTCGGGCTGCAGGGCGCGCGCGATATCGTCGTCGCGTCGTACGTGAATCTCGAGGCCGTGGCTGTGCTCATGCGCACCGCCGCACGCGCGGGTACCGACATCACGCTGATTTGCGCGGGCCGCGACAAACTGTTCTCGCTCGAAGATGCCGCGTGTGCGGGACGGTACGTGCGCGCGATTGCGAAGCGACTGTCGAAGGTCGAGATCGGCGACGGCGCGTTCGCAGCGACGGTGATCGATCGCAGGTACGGCGATCGCCTCGATCAGCTCTTCGCGGATTCCGAAGCGGGCCAGGCGCTCGTCGAGGCCGGGTTCGCGCAGGACCTCGAGGATTGTGCGAAAATCGACTCATGCCCGGTGATCCCCAT
>DATHJR010000144.1:0-2080 GCA_035286525.1 Gemmatimonadaceae bacterium
GGTAACTTCGGCTTCACAGGCTTGCCGCTGTGCGGCAGCGAGATCAGTCGGAACGGATACGTCAGGCGTGCCTGCACGACATCGCCAAGCGACGGGGTGCGCTCGTGCATCACGACGAGAATGCTGCTGCCCACATCCTCAGTGCGTAGGACACGGAGCTCGTAGCCGGTGCTCGATCGCGGTCCGAGGGCGAAGAGATAGATCTCGCGTCGCGCGAAGTCGACGTTCGGCACGCGAATCGCCCGTCCCGGATTGTTCTGCTCGAGCACGTTCAGCATTGCGGCGCGCGTACGAAAGACGGCGCTCGTGATCCGAGTGAACTCGAGCTGTCCTACCTGTCGGGTCAGGTCGGTGTAGGGGACGTCCCGGGGCGTGGTGCCGCAACCCGAGAGCAGCAGAGTGACGACGGCGAAGCTAGTACACGTAGACCGTCTCGCCGTACGGAACCGCTCGGAACAGGAGCGGCGCGAGCCACATCGGGATGCGAACGCAGCCGTGACTCGCCGGGTACGGCGGGACGGAGGGGTTGCCGTGGATCGCATAGCCACCGGTGAAGTACAGCGGGTCGTAGAGGGTCCCGAGTGGACTGGGGTCGAACCCGACCACTTTCCGGTAGACCGCGAACCTTCCCACCGGAGTGAACGTGCCGGCCACGCCTGCGGTCGAGATCGGAACGATCAGCGCAATCCTGGAAGCGCGGACGACGTAGAGCACCTGTAGGCCCTTGTTCACCTCGAGGTGCTCTGCGGGTTGCGCGAACCGTGGGGTCGGTACCCGGGGGTTCGCGAGCGCGCGCCAGAAGGACGCATCGACGACGCCAGTGCGCGAGAGGCCGTGCACCTTCTCAAAGGCGTAGACCGCGTCGAGCATGCGACCGTCGAACGTTCCACCCGAGGGCGCTGCGTAGTGCAGGCGCCGTAGCTGCTCGCCGAGCTGCGACACCGCGACACCGCGCGCGCTCAGAGCCAGCCGCGGCAGCACGACGTTCGCGCGCAGCACTCTGACCGTGCCCGCGTAGCCCTCGTTGGGGATCACCTCCGCGCGGATCCGGTACGAGATGACTCGCCGCGTGTCGAGCTTGATCCGCACGCGCCCGGCAAAGGTGCGGTCGACGAGAACGGCCTGGGCGCGCGTGATGTTGACGGCAACGACGCCCGCGTTCGCCGGCACGAGCCGGGCTGTGAAGAAATACCGACTGTCCCGCGCGCCACTGCCTGTGAGCCCGGCGACGAGTTTGGGCACGACGCGGAGCGCGAGCGCATCGGATCCCGCTCGCCCGCTCGTCGCGCGGTACGCACCGGGGAGCCGGATTCGCGTGGCGATCGTGTAGCTCCCGTCGGCACGCGTGCGTGCGTCGCCAATCTTGCCGCGCGGGCCGACCAGGGCGACGGAGAGGTTGCCTTCCACCGGCGCGACCGCACCCCGGAAGACGACGCGACTGTCGTACCGCGCCGGATTCGGTCCCGCCAGCGTGAGGCCGTACGCTGTGATGGTTGCCGTCTGAGTCGAGGCTTCGCCGTCGGTGGACTGAGCCGTCAGCGTCGCCGTCCACCGTCCCGCTGCATATGTGTGCGTGGCAGTACGGCCGTCCGCAGAGCTCCCGTCCCCGAAGTCCCAGTGGTACGTCGCCGCCTCACCCGTAGCGGCGAAGGCGATGCTCAGGGGGGCTGCCCCTGTTGCGGGCGTGACCTGGATCGTGACCACGGGCGTTGCGCCCGTCGCGGCGGGGACGAGGATCAGAAGGGCGACAGCACAGGCCAGACCCCAGCGCACGCGCGCAGGATATCCGCCTGCGGTTTGCCCGAAACGGCGACCGTGAGCGCGATTGCGTTGAAGAGCCCGTGAACGACCATCCCGGGGTAGACGCTGTCGACCCGGCTACGCAGATAGGCCAGGCCGACACCAAAGGCCGCGAGGAAGGGAAGCGCGTTCAGCAGGCCGTGCGCCAGTCCGAAGGCGAGGCCGGTGCCGATGATCGCCGCCCAGCGCCCGTAGCGGGAGAGCAGTGAGTAACCGAGGCCGCGGAACGTCAGCTCCTCGACGATCGGCGCCACCATGGCGACCACGACCCCGTTGGCGA
>DATHJR010000145.1:0-2264 GCA_035286525.1 Gemmatimonadaceae bacterium
AATCGTACTCTGCTCGCCTCCAGGCCCCGACGGAATTCCGTCGCAGGCGGTGCTCGCCGCCGGCGAGCTCGCGGGAGCCAGCGAGGTCTACGCAATCGGCGGCGCCGGCGCGATCGCCGCGATGGCGTACGGCACGAAGTCGATCGCGCCGGTACGTCGCATCGTCGGTCCGGGCAATGCATACGTCGCGGAAGCGAAGCTGCAACTGTCCGGCGTAGCGGGCATCGACTCGCCGGCGGGCCCGAGCGAGCTGTTCGTCATTGCCGACGCTACCGCGAACGCATCCTCCGTTGCGCGCGAGTTGCTCGCGCAGGCAGAGCATGACCCGCGCGCCGCAGTCGTCGTTCTCGCCCTCGACGAGCCGATCGCGCGCGCGATCGGCGATACGATCGAGGCACTCCTCCCAAGTGAGCCGCGACGTGCGATCATCACGGAGGCGCTCGCCGAGCGCGGCGCGCTTCTCTCGTGCGCGTCGCTCGAGGTCGCGATCGCGTTCGCGAACGAGTATGCTCCCGAGCACCTGCTGCTCGCCTTGCGTCATCCCGACGCAGCGCTCGAGCGCGTCCGCAACGCGGGCACCGTTTTCCTCGGCTCCACAGCTTCCGTGGCATTCGGCGATTACATCACCGGCGCCAACCACGTGCTGCCTACGGGCGGACTTGCGCGCTCGTACTCCGGATTGTCGACGCTGGACTTCGTGCGCTGGACGACGTACCAGCGCGTGTCACCGGCCGCCGCGGCCGAACTCGCCGGGGGCGTGGCGACGCTCGCCGAGCGGGAGGGACTGCCGGCGCACGCGTCTGCGGCGCGCGAGGCGGGCCGCGTTGGGGGCGATCAGCAGGGAAGCGCCGCGCCCAGTCGCGAGCCCGTGCGCCCCCGAGCGACACTGCGCGATCTGTCGCTCTATCGGCCAAATCGAGAGCCGTGCGCGCTCGATCTGAGCGACAATACGAATCGATGGGGCGTGCCTCCCCTCGCCGAGCTCGCACTGCGGGAGCTCGAAGCGGATCGAGTCACGCGATATCCGTCCGTATACACGCCCGAGCTGAAGGCGGCGCTCGCGGCGTACGCTGGCGTTCGTGCGGATGAGGTGGTCGTCGGCTGCGGCTCCGACGACATCCTCGACTCCGCGATTCGCGCCTTCGCGGAGCCGGGCGACACGCTCGCGTATCTCGACCCGACGTTCGGAATGATTCCGATCTGGGCCCGTATGAACGGGCTCGTCGCCGTTCCGGTGGCGACGCCGAATCCGCTGGCACCCGATATCGATGCGCTGCTCGCCGCCCGCGCGCGCGTCACCTATCTCTGCTCGCCCAACAATCCGACGGGGCTCGCGCTCTCTCGCGCCGACATCGCGCGCGTGGTCCATTACGCGGCCGGCATCGTCATCCTCGACGAGGCGTATGCGGAGTTCGCCGGCGACGGCTGGTTCTCCGAATCGCCGATCCATTCGCGATTGATCGTGGCACGCACGATGTCGAAGGCGTTTGGGCTCGCGGGGCTGCGCATCGGCTACGTCACGGGCGCCGCGTCGACAGTGCTTCAGGTCGAGAAGGCGCGCGGACCGTACATGGTCAGCGGGGCCGCGGAGCGCGCGGCGCTCGCTGCACTGCACGACGATCTCGATTGGATGCGCACGCACGTCTCTGCTGCGCTCGAGAGTCGCGAGCGCTTCGTGAAGGCGCTCGAGGCAGCGGGCATCGCGTCCATGCCATCCGCCGCGAATTTCGTCTTCATCCCCGTTTCCGATGCCGCCGCCGTCGCCTCGGACATGCGATCGGCCGGCGTCGCCGTGCGTCCGTTCACGGCGGTGGCGGGCATCGGAGACGGTGTTCGCATCACCGTCGCCCCATGGCCGATGATGGAAGCGGCACTCGGCGCCCTGCGAACTGCGGTGAGGCGATGAAGGTGAGTGTGTTCGATTACGGGGCAGGGAACATCCACTCGCTGATCAAGGCGCTCGGACGCGACGGCGCGCACGTGGAGGTCGAGAGCGATCCGTCTGCCGCTGCGCGCGCCGACGCTCTCGTGCTTCCCGGCGTCGGCGCCTTCGGACATGCCGCCTCGCGCCTGTCGCGCGGCCTCGCGGACGTGCGAAGTGCGCTCGCCGATGGTCTTCCGTGCCTCGGCATTTGTCTCGGCATGCAGCTCCTCTTCGACGCGAGTGACGAGGGCGATGGGCGCGGGATCGGAGTCTTCCCTGGGCGCGTGACCCGTCTCGCGGGAGGCCGCGTGCCGCAGATCGGTTGGAACACGATCGAGGA
>DATHJR010000146.1:0-8107 GCA_035286525.1 Gemmatimonadaceae bacterium
GTACGCGCGACGGGCTCCGCGCGCAGGTCGCGGCCGAGCCGCTGCATCACGCTCACGATGTCGGGATCGACCGTCGCCAGACCGCCGACATCGCGATTCGCGAGCGTTGCGCGGCCGCGCACGCCCGCTCCCCACGTGAGCGTCGTGGCCACCAGGGCCGCCACGACCCCGGCGACGAGCACGACGCGGCGATGCGATCGTGTGAGCGCCAGCGTGGCGACGGTCGCCATCCAGAGCGCGCGATACCAGGTTGGCCACGTCCCCGGAGCCTGCAGCACGACGGGCGCCATTGCGGCGGCGATCGTCGCGACCAGGGGTGCGACCCACGGCGGGAGGCCACGATGCGCACTGAGCGCTGCGCTCCCGATGGCAGCCAGGCCGATGAACAGCGACGCCGCGGCGAGGAAGAGAGCGACCTCCCATTCGAGCCAGAGCTCCACGGCCACGCCGGTGAGCGGCGGCGATACCCCGCCCCCGAGTGCCCGCAGCAGCGGGGGCGAGACGGCGAGAATCGCGAGCGCGATCGGCACCGCCATCCATGGACGCGGCAGGCGCAGCCCGCGGCGAAGGAGGAGCAGCAGCGACAGCAATACGATCATCGCCGTGGCGCCCAGTGCACCGACGGATGCGGTGAAAGGGCCGCCCACCTCCGCGTAGTAGACCGTGGGATCGAAGAGAACTCCGTTCCCCGAGAACGCATTGAGCGGCACGAGCGCGAGCAGCGCGAGCGCGACCGCGAGCGGCAGGAGTCGTCCCAGGAGCGACCGCTGTCGCCGCCATGACGCAACGAGGAAGCAGGCAAAGGCGAGCGACAGCAGCAGCACGCCGGAGAGGCGCACGCGAACGAGTGTGCTGAGTCGCGCCTCCTCCTCGCCCGGCGCCACCGCGTGCGCGACGAGCAGCGTGTCCGCGCCCTCGGTGTAGACGAAGGCGTCGGAGCTCGCACCCGCGCTGCTCGGCGTCACGTCGAACGCGTGGAGCCCCTGCTTTTGCGCGATCCGGTTGCCGATCGACGAAACGAGCTGGTCCGCAGGCGGCTCGGCGTACGCCACCGCCGTCGCCACGGCGCGACGGCTGCCGCGCGATGCGACCGCGTAGAGCACCGTGTAGAACGGCGTATGAAGCGCCCCCGCGGGGCGAATGGTGGAGTCCGCCGGAACCACAAGGTGGCCGCCCCATGCGAACGGCGCGCCGTTCTCATAGAGCACCACGCCTCGCTCGGGCGTGGCGGAGGTCATCGCGTCGAAGGCCGCGAAGGCACTCTGCGCACCCGCGGGTGCGTCGAGGGCGCGGGTCGCCTCGTCGTGGAGCGCCAGCATGGACGCCGCAATCTCCAGTCGCAGCTCGCGCCCGCCCCGCTCGATCACGAGCGCGCGGTACGCGGGCCAGTCGGTGTCGATGCGAGTGAGATCGCGCTGCGCCGCGAACGCCACCAGCGTGAACGCGGCGAGCGCGGCGCCGGAGGCAATCGCCCATCGGCGCGCGCCGCGCGGGTCGAACATCGCGAGCACGAGTGCGGCGACCGTGGCGGCGATCGTGAAAGCGAGGTAGCCTACGCTCGGGGTGCGCAGCCACCAGCCCCCCGCCACGAGCGCCACGCCCGCGACGAGCGTCCAAAGGCGGGTCGTGACACCAGTGCCGACCGCTACACGCGGCGTCACGTCCACTTCATTCCGGTTCGAGATGACGGCTCCCCTCCATGCGCCTGCGACCGAGGCGCGGTTGCTCAAGTACACCGCTCCCGGCACAGTAGCCGAGATTCTCGCGCGGGATCCCCGTCTGGTGATACCCGTGGGCACGTGCGAGCAGCACGGCCCCCACCTGCCGCTCGGCTGCGCCACCATCATCGCCGAGCGACTGGCGGACGATCTCTCGGCAACCTACGGCGTGCTGCGCGCACCCACGATCGAATATGGCGTGAACGTCGAGTCGGCGCGCGAGGCGCTGGGAAACGCGTCGATGCGGCGAAAGACGCTCCATCGTCTGCTGAACGATCTCCTCGCGTCGTGGGAAGGATGCGGCTTCCGGGAATTTATCCTGATCACGGCGCACGACCACGATCCGCATCAGGACGCGCTCTCGACGGTGGTGACCCGCGAGGCGCGCGTGCGCGTGGTCGACCTGTACGCCATCAGGCTCGATGATCTGCTCGAGGGACAGTCGGAGCACATGCACGGCGACGAGGCGGACACCTCTCTCATGCTGTACCTGGCGCCCGAGCTCGTGCGCATGGAATGGGCGCAGGATTACATGCTGACCCGCGAGCAGTTGCGTCGTTACCGGCGCGGTTATTTGCGCGTCCCGAAGGAGAGCGCCGGGTCCATCGGCCGCCCGTCGCTCGCCACCGCCGAAAAGGGACGCGCGATGTATGAGCGCATTCGGCAGCGCGTCAGCGAGCGGATTTTCCTCACTCCCGCCCCCGACGCATGAACACTTCTTTGTCCCGCGTGTATCATATTTCTGACATGCGCACTCTCCGTCGTTTCGCTGTCGCGCTCTCGCTCGGCTTGCCGAGCGTCGCCGTCGCCCAGGTTACGACAGTGGACGAGGGCTCTTTCACGATTACGCGTGGCGGAACGAAGCCCGCGGATCGCATCGGACAGGAATCGTTCACCATTCGTCGCACCAGTGGGCCCGGCGGCGACGTGGTGGTGGCCAACGCCACCGTGACCTTCGACACGGAGCATCTCGCGCCGGCGCTGCGCACCGACACCTCGTTCTCGCCGCTCGCATACCAGGTCGAGGTCCGCAAGGGCACCGACGTCGAGCGCCTGCGCGGTCGCATCGGTGGCGGGCGATTCAGCGCGCAGCTCAAGAACGCCAAGGGTGAGTCATCGAAGGAGTACATCGTCTCCGATGGGGCGCTGATTCTCGATGACGACATCTTCCACCAGTACTATTTTCTCGTGCAGCGTGCCCGCGGCGGTTCGGCCACGATTCCGGTGGTGATCCCGCGCCGCAACACACAGGAAACGATGCGCGTGCTTGCGGGTGCCAACGAGCAGGTGCGCGTGGGGACCACCTCGGTGGAGGCGCGGCATTACACCATCCAGGAGCCCAACGGCGCCACCCGTCAGGTTTGGGCGGACGCGCAGGGGCGGATCCTGAAGGTTCAGCTGGATGGCAGCGGCATCACCGCCACCCGCGACGCGCTGCCGACGTAGCTTTTTCGCCCTGTCCGCCCTTAGCCGGGGCTCCGCGTCTTTGCGCCGTTCCTGAAACCTCGTACCGCTCACCGCCGTATTGGGCGTGACTTCGAATGCGAGGACAGAAAACGATGCGGTGCTTGCCAGCCGTCACGGCCGCCTTGGGCGTCGTGGCTGTACTATTGCAATTCTCTAACGCGCGCGCGCAGGCCGTGGACACCACCGGTGGCCCCGAGCTGTCGCTGGACCAGGCGATGTCGATCGCGCAGAAAAACAATCCCGATCACCTTCAGATCGTCGAGGCGAGGCGCACCGCGGTCGCGAAGCGCCGCGCCGCATACGGTGCCCTGCTCCCGCGCGCCGATGCGCAGCTGCAGGGGTTCTATTTGGCACAGGGCAACACGCTGCTGGCCGGCAACGGCTTCACATTCGCCAACGGATCGAACCAGAAGCAGTCGTCGTACTTCATCGGGCTCACCTACAACGTGGGCACGAGCACCTTTCTGAATCCGAAGATCGAGCAGGCGAACGTGCGAGCCGCTGACGCGGACGTGACGAGCTCCGTCTCGAACACACGCTCGCAAATCGCCCAGGACTACTTCACCGTGCTCGGCGATCAGGCGAAGGCACAGCTCGAGGACTCGCTGATCGCCAACGCGCAGACGGCGCTGCAGCTCGCGAAGGCGAAGCTCGCCGTGGGCTCCGGTATCTCGCTCGACGTGTCGAAGGCAGAGGTGAATCTGGGCACGCAGGAGGTTGCGGCGATCAGGGCGAAGAATCAGGTGGCGATCGACCGCTTGACGCTGTTCCAGCACATGGGCGTGCAGGAACCGCAGAATTCGCGGCTCACGACGTCGTACGAGGTAAAGGCGCCGACCTTCACGGTGGACTCGGTGCTGACGCTGGCTCGGGCGGATAACCCGGCGCTCGAAGCGGCGCGCACGCGCGACGAGTCGGCGAAGCTCGGTATCAAGGCCGCGCGCGGTTCGTATCTGCCCACGCTGCAGGTGTCGACGGGCGTTGGCGGATACACAAACTCGTTCACCAACCCGAACTTCCTGATCGGGCAGGCGGCGTCAGGGATCTCGAGCTGCTTGGCGCAGGATTCGATTCGCGTTGGAGCCGGGCTATCGAGTCTCGCCGGCCAATGCGGCACCCTGAACCCGGATGGCACGCTGACGGCCGCGGACGCCGCGGCGATTCGGAAGTCGAACAACTCCTTCCCGTTCGGCTTCACGAAGCAGCCGTTCCAACTCACGGCCACGCTCTCGCTGCCGATCTTCGACAACTTTCAGCGCGAGTTGCGCGTGGAACAGTCGGAAGCGGCGCGGAACGATGCCCTGTACGTGATCCGCTCGCAGGAGCTGAAAACGACGGCCACCGTAACGAGCACGTATCTCACCTTGCAGGCGCAGGCGCAGCAGGTGGCATTGCAGGAACGCACGGCACAACAGGCACGCGAAGCCCTTCGGCTGGCGGAAGAGCGCTACCGGGTGGGACTGGCACCATTTCTCGACGTGAGCGACGCGCGCACGCAGTTCGAGCAGGCGGAGAGCGATCGCATCAACGCCGTGTATGATTTTCATAAGGCCTTCGCCGCGCTGGAAGCGGCCGTCGGCCGTCCATTGCGCTAATCGGAGCGACAGATGACTCGAAGGGGAAAGGCGATCACCGCCGTAATAGTCGTGGCGATAACGGCTGGCGGCTTGACGCTGGCTGCGTTCAAGCGAGGGGACAAGCCGGTCGACGTACGCCTCGAGAAGGTGCAGAAGCGCGATCTCGTCGCCTATGTCACCGCGAGCGGCCAGGTGCAGCCGCACACAAAGGTCGATGTCGCCTCGGATGTGAGCGGGCGCATCGTGAAGCTCTCCGTGAAGGAGGGCGACATCGTGACCAAGGGGCAGTTCCTCCTGCAGATCGATCCCGCGACGTACGATGCGGACGTGCAGAAGGAAGCCGCCGGCGTCGCCTCGGCGAGGGCCGATCTGGCGCGCGCCAAGGCGAATCTCGACCAGTCGCAGAGCGCCTACCGGCGGTCGTCGGAGATCGTGAAGCTGAATCCCGGACTGATCTCGGCCGAGCAGATCGAGCAGCTCAAGACGACGGTGGACGTGAACAACGCGCTCTATCAGGCGGCCGCGCACAACGTCGACCAGACCAGCGCTGCACTGCAGAACTCGCACTCCCTGCTCGCGAAGACGACGATTCTGGCGCCTATGAGCGGCCGGATCACGAAGCTCGCGGTGCAGCAGGGTGAGACGGCCGTGCCCGGTACGTTCAGCAAAGATCAGGCGCTATTGCTCACGATCAGCGACATGCCGGTGCTCGAGACCAAGGTGAAGGTCGACGAGACGGACGTGGCGCGGCTGCACGTCGGCGACACGGCGCAGGTGTTGATCGATGCATTCCCGGACACCACGTTTCGGGGGAAGGTGACCGAGATCGCGCACAGCTCCGTGACCGCGGGTACGACCACGGCCGGATCGTCCGATCAGGCGGTCGACTACGAGGTGCGGGTGCAGCTCCTCAATCCGCCCATCGACACGCGGCCGGATTTCTCCGCGACCGCGAAGATCGTGTGGGACTCGCGGAAGAGTGTGTTGAGCATTCCGATCATCGCGCTCACGGTGCGTGAGCACGAGGCGAACGAGAATCGCGACTCGGCGGCCGTCGCGCTTGGCAGGAAGGTGACGAAGGACATCGCGCTCAAGGACGTCGAGGGCGTGTTCGTGGTGGGCAAGGACAACCACGTCACGTTCCGCCCGGTGAAGGTCGGCATTCCGGGCGAGGAATACTTCGAGGTGCTGAGCGGGCTGCAGGAGGGCGAGACGGTCGTTGCCGGGAGCTATCAGGCGATCCGCACGCTGCACGACAGCACAGCGGTGAGGGAGATGAAGAAGGACGACAAAAAGAAGGAGGCAAAGGCGTGAGTCTGATCGAGCAGGACGTGCCGATGAGCACGACGGCGGAACGCAAGGTTGTGACGAGCGTTGCGGGCGTCGTGCCGTCGGAAGACTGGGTGATCGTGACGCGCGGCATCACGCGCGACTACGACATGGGCGGCGAGGTCGTGCACGCCCTGCGCGGAGTCGAGCTCGCGGTGCGCCGCAACGAATACGTCGCGATCATGGGTCCGTCCGGCTCGGGCAAGTCGACGCTGATGAATCTCATCGGCTGCCTCGATACGCCGTCGGCCGGCGAGTATTGGCTGAACGGCGTGCTGGTGTCCGGGATGGCGGATGACGAGCTCGCACGTGTGCGCAATCGCGAGATTGGATTCGTCTTTCAGACGTTCAACCTGCTGCCGCGCGCCTCCGCGCTCCAGAACGTCGAGCTGCCGCTGGTGTACGCGGGTGTTGGTTCGGCGGAACGAAAGGCGCGCGCGAAGGAGGCGCTCGAGCGCGTCCAGCTCGGCGATCGGATGGGTCACCGGCCGAACGAGCTTTCGGGCGGACAGCGTCAGCGCGTGGCGATCGCGCGGGCACTCGTGAACCGGCCGGCCATTCTGCTTGCCGACGAGCCCACGGGCAACCTGGACTCGACGACGTCCGAAGAGATCATGCGCGTGTTCGAGGAGCTGTCGTCCGCCGGACAGACGGTGATCATGGTGACGCACGAGAAGGACATCGCAGCGCACGCGCGACGCGTGGTGGCGCTTCACGACGGCAGGATTTCATCCGACGAGAGACGCGAGACGTTCGTCGCCTCGCTCGACGCCGCGCACGCATAAGGATCCCATGTCGCTACTCGACGCCATTCGCCTTGCGCTCACGCAGATCAGGGTGCAGAAGCTGAAGAGCTTCTTCACGCTCCTGGGCGTGACGATCGGCGTGATGTTCCTGATCGCGGTGGTGTCGATCGTGAACGGGATGTCGAAGTACATGGAGGAGGATTTCGCCGCGAAGTTTCTCGGCGTGAATACGTTCACCTTGCGCCGCTTCCCCGATTTCAACATGGGGGATGTCACGGAGGCGACGTGGCGCGAGTGGCAGCGCCGTCCGCAGATCACGGTCGAGGATGCCGAGGCGGTTCGGGGCGCGCTGCCGCCGCAGACGCGGTGGGCCATTCAGGACATGACGTGGGGCAGTCCGTCCACATCGTACCGGAACGGCGGTCCGCAGTCGCTCGTCGCGGCCGTCTCGGCCGACTACTTCTTCATCAAGAATCTCGATGTCGAGCGCGGGCGCGTATTCACCGATCAGGAAGAGGCGGTGGGAGCGCCCGTCGTCGTAATCGGAAAGGAGACCGCCGACACTTACTTCCCGAACATGGATCCGCTCGGCCGCGAGATCAGGCTCGAGGGGCTTCCCTTTCGGGTCATCGGGGTGCTGCAGAAGCAGGGAAGCACGTTCGGCCTTTCGCTCGACCGCCAGGTGATCGGTCCGTTTCACTCGGCGCTGAAACGGGTGACGAAGTCGCGGCGTGGGTTGTATGGCGTGCTCGTGCAGGGAAACACCGATGTGATTCAGCAGGACGCGCAGGAACGCGCGCGCGAGGTGATGCGCCGCCGGCACCATCTGCATCCGGCGGAGCCGGACGATTTCGTGTTCGAGACGTCGGAGTCCGCGCTCTCCGGGTGGCAGACCATCAAGCAGGCGCTCGTGATCGGCGGCATCGTGCTGCCGGCGATTGGCCTGGTGGTCGGCGCCATCGTGATCATGAACATCATGCTCGTCGCCGTCGCGGACCGCACGCGGGAGATCGGCATTCGCAAGGCGCTGGGCGCGAAGCGGCGCGACATCCTCTGGCAGTTCCTGGTGGAGTCCGCGACGCTCAGCCTCTTCGGCGCGATCCTGGGCATCGGGATGGGTTACGCGCTGGCGGCGGCGATACGGGAGTGGTCGCCGCTGCCATCGAGTGTGGCGCTGTGGTCCATCGCCGTCTCGGTACTAGTGGGAGCTGGCGTTGGCATCATCGCCGGCATCTACCCTGCGAGCCGAGCGGCGAGGCTCGACCCGATT
>DATHJR010000147.1:0-5367 GCA_035286525.1 Gemmatimonadaceae bacterium
TCATCCTGGGGCGAGCGGGCACGCTCGGGCTGGGAGGCGGGCGCTACGTCCTCATGCTCATGTGGTGCCCCGGTGTGTCGGCGCTCGTGACACGATGGATCTATCAGCGGAATCTGCGTGGCGAGGGATGGCGATGGGGCGAGCACCGGTACGCGGTTCTCGCGTACGTGCTCCCGATCGTCTACGCATCGGTCGCCTACGGCGCCGTCTGGCTCTCCGGGTTCGGCGCTCTCGATCTAACGCGCTTTCACGCCGGCGTCCTGCGCTTTCTCCTGCTCGGCACGTTCTTCAGCCTCACGTCCGCACTCGGCGAGGAGCTCGGATGGCGCGGCTTTCTCGTGCCGAAGCTCGCCGAGGGATACTCGTTCACGCGTACGGCATTCACGAGTGGTGTCATCTGGTCGGCCTGGCACGTGCCGTTGATCATCGCCGCCGATTACAACGGCGGTACGCCCACGTGGTACTCGATCGGGTGCTTCGTCGTGATGGTCGTGGGCATCAGCTTTCCCTTCGCGTGGATCCGCCTGCGGTCGAAGAGCGTGTGGCCGGCGGCGATCCTCCACGCGAGCCACAACCTTTTCATTCAGGGGTTCTTCGATCGCGTGACGGTCGACACCGGCATCACGAAATATCTGGTGAGCGAGTTCGGCGCGGCACTCGCGGTGGTTGCCGTGATCACCGGGTATGTCTTCTGGCGCCTCCGGACGCAGCTCGAAAGCTAGCTATGCCTCGCGCACCGGCTTCGCGAACGCGGTGCGCGAGAGCTCCGGCTCAATACGTCTCCTTCTCCCCCTCTTCGAGCTCGCCCAGCAACTTGAGATAGCTGTCATAGCGCGACGCGCCGATCGCACGACGTGCGACCGCATCGCGCACGGCGCAACCCGGCTCGTGTACGTGTTTGCAGTCGCCGAATCTGCACTCGCCGATGAAGGGACGGAACTCGAGGAAGCAGTCGTCGAGATCGCTCGCGAGAAGATTCCACACGCCGATCTCGCGAAGCCCCGGCGTGTCGACGACGAAGCCGCCATCGGGGAGGGGGTGCATCGCGGCGCCCACCGTGGTGTGGCGCCCCTTGTTCACCGACTCGCTGATCTCGCCCACGCGAAAGTTGAGCCCCGGGTAGATCGAGTTGAGCAGCGACGACTTGCCGACGCCGGACGGTCCGCTCAACGCGGAGGTGCGGCCGTGCAGCGCCGCGCCAAGCTCCTCGAGCCCGATCCGCTCCTTCACGCTCGTGAAGTGGATGGGGTATCCAGGAAGCCGGTATTCGTCGAGCCACGCGGGAGGTGCGCTCACGAGCTCCCGCTTGTTCATGACGATGCGCGCCTGGATGTCGTTCGCGGCCGCGATCACGAGAAAGCGGTCGAGCATGCGAGGGTGCGGCTCGGGCTTCGCGAAGGCGAACACCACGATGACCTGATCGATGTTCGCCACAACGACGCGCTCTCCGTGCGAACCGCCGGGCGCGCGACGCGCGAGCCGCGAGCGGCGCGGAAACAGCTCGGCGATCACCCAGCTTCCGCCGCGCTCTTCCGGCTCGAGCCGCACGTCGTCACCCACCGCGATCTTGTCGGCGCCCTCTTGCTTCAACCGGCCGCGCATCGTGGCCTGATGCTGCGCCCCGCCAGTCGTGCGCACGGTCCACACGCCGCCGGTGCCGTTCATCACGACGCCGCGAACGTCGCCCGGTGCGTCGGTCATCGCGGGCGCGTCACGATTCATGCTCCGTGCCTTCCTCGCGCATCGCGTCCCACCACGGGCGCGACGGAGCAGGGCTCGCGCCGACCAACGCGTCGAGCTGACGCTTGACGTCGTGCAGCGACATTGCACCGACGGCGCGCGTCGCCTCCTCTGCGGTTGCGCCCCATGCGAGGAAGGGCGACTCCAGGTGACCGGTCACTTCCGGCTGCTCGCCGCCCCATCGCACGAAGAGCAGATAACCGCCCACGGGGCGGGCCCGCTCGCCGGTTTCATCCGTCTCGATCGCGACCGTGTAGGAGCGGCCATCGGCGCCCTCGAACGCTGCCGGCCGCGCGTGAACCGCCATGTAGCCGCCGAGGGTGCGCTCGTCTCCGCGGCTGTGATCGGGCGGCTCGTGTCGCGCCATCTATGGTTTGTAGCCGCTCATCATCTCGCGAACGACGTTGCCGGTGATGAACGCGAGATTCGCCGGGCGCTCGGCGAGCCGTCGCATGAGATACGGATACCACTGCGTCCCGAATGGCACGTAGACGCGCATGTTGTACCCCTCGCGCACGAGCTGGTCCTGCAGGTCGCGGCGAACGCCGTACAGCATCTGGAACTCGAAGCGCGATGACGGAATCGCCTTCTCCTTCGCGAACTTCTTCGCGTGGTCGATGATCTTCGGGTCGTGCGTCGCGATGCCCGGATAATTGCCCTCGGACATCAGTTTCTCCATGCAGCGCTCGTAGTTCTCGTCGACGTCCTTCTTCTCGGGATACGCGACGCTCGCCGGCTCCTTGTACGCTCCCTTGCAGAGACGCACGCGGCACTGGAGGAGAATCGCTCGCTCGACGTCGGCGCTCGTGCGGTAGAGATAGCTCTGCAACACGATCCCGACGTTCTCCCGATAGTTGGGATAGAGACGGTCTTCGAACAACCGCAGCGTGCGCTCCGTGTACGCGCTCCCCTCCATGTCGAGCCGCACGAACGTCTGGTAGTCGCGGGCGCGAGACAGGATCGCCTGCATGGTCTCGATGCACAATTCCTCATCGAGGTCGAGCCCCATCTGCGTGAGTTTCACCGACACGTTCGCGTCGAGCTTCTGCTCGTGGATGCGATCGAGCATGACGAGATATTCCTGCGCGGCGGACTTCACCTCGGCCTTGGTACTGACGCTCTCGCCGAGGAGGTCGAGCGATGCGGTGATCTTGCGTGCGTTGAGCGCCCTGACGGCATCGAGCGCGGTGTCGAGCGTCTCCCCCGCCACGAAGCGCGATGCGAAGCGTTTGGCGAATCCGTTTCGTCGCACGAGCCTGAAGATGCTCGGCTGGTTGGAGAGATAGAGAAGACTTCGTCGCAGCATGGAAATCGGTAGGAGGACCGAGGACGCGACGTCGCGTACCTCGTTGAATGCAAGCTAGGCCGGGCCGCGCATCATGGCGAGGCGTTCGGAGCGCCGAGCACGCGCCAAACGGGGAATGCCTTGCCTGGCGCGAGTTCCGAGTCGAAGACATTCCAGGTGACGAGCCCATCATCGCTTTCGGGGTCGAGCAGATACAGCGCGGCGACGGCCTGGAGCTGGTCGCCGCGCACCGTGAGCATGTCGCCGGGGATCAGCACCGTTGTGTCGCGCCAACTTCCGCTCAAACGCACTTCGTGATGCCCCTGAAATTCCTTCGGCGCGCTGACCATCGAATCGATGACGAACAGGCTGACGCGAGCCGTCGTCAACGGAGTAGCGGGGCGCTCGACCGGGGCTTCTCCCTTGCGACGCAGCACGATCGCGGCCCTGCCGCCAGCGGGGCGCTCGATGCGCACTCCGTGCAGCTTGAGCAACGCGATCACCGCGCTGTCGCGCGCGGGAATCAGCCACGCACGCGGGATCGTTCGTGTCATCACGGGCTCGAAGCGGAGATACGCCGGCATGGTCTGCGTCCGCATCACCCCCGTGCGTCGGAAGCCCCGTGGCACTCCGGGCTGCGTCAGCGACGAGTCGCCCGTGTGTGCCATCACCTCGAACACCACCGGCTCCTTGGTGGGCGTGGAGGTGAGCCTGGAGCGAATGGGGATCGGCGTGGTGAAATTGCCGCGCGCGAATCCCGAGTCCGCGGCAGCCTCGATCGCACGAATGCGCGCGCCCCGCTCGGCGACGAGTGACAGAAGCTCGCGCACGAAGGCGTACGTCGACTTCACGCGCCGCTCGAACGGGTCGTGCGAGTACGCCTCACTGAGGATCGAGATTCGCTGCCGAAGTCCGAAGTAGTTCGTGCCGAAGCGCGGACGATGATCGTAGCTGTACCAGCCGCTCTTCACGGTGTCCGAGATGTCGCGCTCTTCGTATTGCGTGTCGAAGTTGCCGTAGTCGAACACCGCGAAGCCATCGCGCGCCTGCATCCGGAGTCGCAGCTCGGGGAGCAGCGAGTCCATCGTGTATGCGCCCGCGTCGAGCGCGGCCGGGTTGAGCGATGGCGCGTACGTCAACGCGTAACCGTGAAAGCTCCCGTCCGTGGTGTGCAGGTCGACGAAGACGTCGGGATTCCATTTCTCGAACGCGGCGAGCGACGCGCGCGTCTCCGGCGCCTCCGCCTTCACGTAGTCGCGATTGAGGTCGAGCATCTTCGCGTTCGGGCGCTGTCCGACGCTCTCCGGGCCATTCTGCTCCGTGCGGTTCACCGCCTGCGGCATCCAGCGCTCGTTACCATCCGCGTTGTAGATCGGAACCGCAATGAGCACGATCGAGTCGAGCACGTTGTCCGACGAGTTCGCGAGATCGCGCACGAGCGCGAGCAGCGCCTCCTTTCCCTCGACCTCGCCTGCATGGATGTTGCCCTGCACGTAGACGATCGGCCGGCGCAACCTCCTCGCTTCCTGGGGCGTTGCCACGTTCGGCCGCGAGAGAATGAGCAACGGGAGCACCCGCCCCTCCGTGGTGCGGCCGAGCTCCTCACGAATGAACGGAACGTTGTCGCGCTGCAGCGAATCGATGAAGGAAATCACATCAGCGTAGGTCGACGTCTCCGCATACGAAGTCCGCTCGGCACGCGTGCGCGCAAGCGGCGCCGGTCGCTGGAAGAGCAGTAGATCCTGAGAGCGCGACGCGCCGTGCGAGCAGCCCAACACAGATGCCAACAGCGCCGCACTCAATGCCGCCGCTCGCCTCACGGATTCACGGCTGGCTGGGCGGCGGCGCCCAGGTTCTCGTCGACGAAGTTCGTGAGCAGCGTGAAGAGGTGCGTGCGGGAGTTGCCGCCCGCGATCGAGTGCGTGCGCGATGGATACAGCATCAGCTCGAACTGCTTGTTCGCCGCCTCGAGCTTGTCGATCAGCTGGATCGAGTTCTGCGGATGGACGTTGTCGTCGCCCGTTCCGTGAACGAGGAGATAGCTGGCGGTGAGCCCGCTCACGTACTTGAGCGGCGCGCCCTTCGCGTACCCGTCGGCATTCTCGGCCGGCGTGCGCATGTAGCGCTCGGTGTAGATGTTGTCGTACAGGCGCCAGTCGGTGACCGGCGCAACCGAGATCGCCGCGCGAAAGAGCGAGCCCCCGCGAAACGCCGACATCGCCGTCATGTATCCGCCGTAGCTCCATCCCCAGATGCCGATGCGCGCCGGATCCACCCACTGCTGCGTCCCCAGCCACTTCGCCGCCGCGATCTGGTCGTCGGACTCGTGGATGCCGAGGTGC
>DATHJR010000148.1:0-5527 GCA_035286525.1 Gemmatimonadaceae bacterium
TGCGGCACATGCCCGCGGGCGGACGATGGCTCTCCGGCACGCCCGAGGGTGACGCCTGTGCCTGCAGTGCGGCCGTCGACATCGCGAAGCCGGCAAAGAGTACTGCGAGATACTTCATGGAGCTCCCAGAGTCGTGTAGCACACCCGGTAGAGGCAGGGGGGGTGCCACGAATCGACTCTGGCAGACATCGCATAAGTCGCTTAACACGAATGAGTTGACGGACGCCGGCAATTCGAGGCGGATAGTCCTGTCCTCCGGGCGAGACACCGGCGTCCAGCGCGCGGGACGCGGTTTGCGAAGGTGCCCGCCCGAAAAGCTTGGCGGACGGAAGCAGCATCGGCACAAACGAAGTTAGCGGTTTGTAGCACGAGACGCGTTTCCGCCGCGGTTCGCAATCCCTACGGCGCCCTCGGCCTGGCCGGCGGCAGGAGCATGACCGACACGTGATGCTCGCGCGCCGCCGTGAGAAGACCCTCGAGCGCGCCGACCGACCCAAACGGAATCATCGACACCAACTCATCGAGGGGCTGGCTCATGCCGAGTAGCGCGATTTCTCCATCGGCATCGGGCGCGCACACGAGTCCGGAGTAGCGAAGCGCCTCGAAGGCATGATCGACGAGGTCTCGGGGCACCTCGCGATCGGAATTCGTGATCACGACTCGCTCGGATCCATCCGCGAGGCGATCGCGAACGACCTCCGTCACGCGCGCGCCGGCGGAGCGATCCGAAAGCTCCAGCTGCTCGATGGCGCGCCGCTGTGCGCGTTCTCGCTCGCGAATCGTCCCGCTCGTGTCGTCGTTTGTCGTTGCCTGCAATTGCACCTCGCGCCGCGCGTCAGGATTTGAATCGCCAGCTCGTGCTCCTCTGTTGCAGTACACGAGTCGCGCCAGCAAGTACACCCGGCGTCAAATGGGTTCCGAGATATAACCCCTCGCAACGCGATCGTGACGACGTGGTGATGCTCGTCACACGCACGCGTGCGTTCTCAGTCACCGAACGAGATGCCCGTCGCGCGCGCGGTGAGCATCACGTCGTGATCGAGCTCAACGCGCTTCGGAAGCAGCAGCACCTCTGCGATGGGCACACACACGATGTGCGGCGACTGCAGCGCGACCATCTCCCCCCAACGCTCCTCCGCGATCGCGCGCACGGCCGCGCCGCCGAAACGCGCGGCGAGCAGGCGATCGTATCCCGTTGGCATGCCGCCGCGCTGCAGGTGGCCGAGCGTGAGCGAGCGACACTCTTTCCCCGTGCGGCCCTGAATCGACTGCGCCAGCGCCTCGGCGATGCCGCCCATGCGTCTCGCCTCGCCCGGCAGCGAGCCGCCCATCGTGGAGTTCCTGCCACCGATCGGATACGCGCCCTCGGCCGCAACCACGATCGAGAAGTGCCGTCCAGCGCGATCGCGCTGCCGGATCTTGTCGCACACGCGCTCGATGTTGTACGGAATCTCCGGAATGAGAATCACATCGGCGGTGCCGGCGAGCCCGCTGTGCAGCGCGATGAATCCCGCGTCGCGTCCCATCACCTCGAGCACGATGACGCGGTCGTGACTTTCCGCGGTGGTGTGGAGCTTGTCGATCGCCTCGATGGCCGTCGACACCGCGGTATCGAAGCCGAAGCTCGTGATCGTCAGGTTCACATCGTTGTCAATAGTCTTCGGAACCCCAACGATCTTCACGCCCTTCTCGAACAGTCGCTGCGCGATCGCGAGCGAGCCGTCGCCGCCGATGGTGAGGATTGCGTCGATGCCCAACTCGTCGGCGCGGTCGATGAGCTCATCGGAGCGATCGATCTCGACGATCGAGCCATCGGGCTGGCGCTCGGGGAAATGGAACGGGTTGCCTCGATTCGTCGTGCGGAGGATCGTGCCACCGAGGTGACCGATGCCGCTCACGGCCTCACGATTGAGGGCGATCACCTCGTCCTCGCCGAGGAGGCCGGCGTAGCCGCGCTTGATGCCGAGGACGTCCCAGCCGCGATCGAGCGAGGAGAGAACGGCGGCACGAATCACTGCATTGAGTCCCGGCGCGTCGCCGCCGCCGGTGGAAATTGCGATGCGCATCAGGAAGGGAGAGAGAATGCCTGGTGAGGAGATGAACCGGTGCGGCAGGCTCGCTGCCGGATTCTATATATCGCGCTCACCGTGCGAAGGGAATCTATGCGCCAGGGGTATTCGTTGCTCGAACAGCTCATCGTGATCGCGGTGATGACGATTCTATTCGCGATCATCGGTCCGCGAACGCTGTCGGCGCTCGACCGGTCCGCGGTGCGAAACGCACGCATGCAGCTCGTGAGTGCGCTCGGCGCCGCTCGCGGCGCAGCGCAGTCGCGGTCCGAACGCGTCTCCGTCGCCATGGACAGCACCGCTGGGCTGCTCCGCATTTTCGCCGGCGCGGACACGCTCTTGGTGCGGCCGCTTCGCGCCGAGCTGGGCGTCGCGTTCACGGCGTCTCGCAATGGAGTCGTCTATGGCGCGAGCGGACGCGGCTACGGCGCGACAAACTCCACCATCGTGTTGAGCCGCGGCGCCGCCGCCGAAACGGTGTACGTCGCGCGGCTCGGTCGTGCGCGATGGTGAGCGCCTACGCCACCTCTGCCTCGGCGGCCACCGTGCCGAAATCGTATCCCGGCACCGAGATGCGGGGAATCGGAGTACCCAGCGTTCGTTCGATCAAGCGGACCATCGAGATCTCGTCCGCCGCCATGAAGGTGAAGGCATCACCCGTGGCCGCCGCGCGCCCCGTTCGTCCAATGCGATGCACGTAGTCCTCGGCCTGCGCGGGCACGTCGTAGTTGATCACGTGCGAGATTCCGGCAATGTCGAGTCCGCGCTGCGCGATGTCGGTAGCGACGAGCACGCGTATTGTCCCCTTCTTGAATTGATCGAGCGCATCGGTGCGCTGCCCCTGCGACTTGTCCGCATGCATCGCGAGCGAGGCGATCCCCTCGCGATCGAGATTGCGCACTACCTTGTCGGCACCATGCTTCGTGCGCGTGAACACGAGCACGGAGTCCAGCTCGGACTTGCGCAGCAGCTCGACGAGCAGTGCGCTCTTCCGGTCGCGCGGCACCGGGTAGACAGCATGGGTGACGGTGCTCGCGGCCTGCGTCCGAATTCCAACCTGCACCACCACGGGCTTGCGGAGATACTTGCGCGCGAGCGCCTCGACCTCGGGGGGCATCGTGGCGCTGAAGAGCAGCGTCTGGCGGTACTTCGGAATGTCGGCGACGATGCGATTGAGCTGCGGCGCGAAGCCCATGTCGAGCATGCGGTCGGCTTCGTCGAGCACGAGCACTTCGAGGTCGTCGAAGGCAACGTTCTGCCGCTCCATGTGATCGAGCAGCCGTCCGGGCGTGGCGACGATCACGTCGACGCCGGCGCGCAGCGCCTGCTCCTGGGGGCCGAGCGGAACACCGCCGTACACCACGGCGATCTCGAGCCCGCTGTGACTCGCGTAGCGGGCGAAGGTCTCCTTCACCTGCACGGCGAGCTCGCGGGTTGGCGTGAGGATGAGTGCGCGCGTGCGACGCGGCCCGCCAAGAAGGCGCTGCACAATGGGGAGCGTGAACGCGGCGGTCTTGCCGGTACCGGTTTGCGCGAGTCCCATGATGTCCCGCCCGTTAAGAATGAGCGGGATGGCGCGAGCCTGAATCGGTGTGGGAGTGGTGTAGCCTGCGTCTTCGACGGCGCGGAGGAGCTCTGGCGCGAGCATCAGCTCGGCGAAGCTCGTCGGCGTTTCTGTTTCCAGTGCGATGATGTCTGTCAAAATGCTCTCGAACTCGGCGCCGGGGCCGCAAGTCCATCGAGTGTTCGATGGGGCCGGCGCGCTGCGATTATCGCGAGGCACGTTCGTGCCGCGCTTGCCGCTCCATGCCCCCGAGGTGAAACCGAGCGGGGTGCGGATGCGGTACAGCGACCTGTGGTGCTCTAGTTTCCCTGCCCCGCTCCGGGGGCAGACTGCGCGAGCGCCTGAGAACGCAGGATGTCTATGACCCTTTTGTGGTTACGGTAGAAAGCTAACCCTTTGGCGACAGCGGGCGCTACGTGAGGTTTATCGGTCGTCCCGAGTGTCGGGCAATGACGCCGAGCCTGAACGTGATGTCACTCCAGCGCTCCTCGGCCGTCGCCTGCAGCTCGAGCGGAAAGCCGGGCCATGCGTACGCGTTGTCGGACCGCATCGTCGCGGTGCGCTTGGGCGGATGCCACACGCCACCGGAGTCGCAGTCGTCGATGAGCCGTTCGTACAGCTTCGTCCATTGATCGTTGCGACGCAAAAAGCCCAGGCGCGCGAAGATCTCGAGCCAGAAGAGCGCGGCAGGCATGTCGGCGTCGGCCGCGTTTCGATGCGGGAGCGGATCGCCCAGGACGAGGTGGGGCTCCAGCACGATCTTGCTGCCGATCATCGTGGCGGCTTCCTGACGCGGCTGGGGCTGCGACAGCTGGGCGTAGAGACGGTCGAGCAGGTCGTAGTGCTCGCTGCGGTAGAGCGGCATGTGCGCGAGCATCACGAGCGTATGCACCGATGGCGGCGACGCGCCGGGGGCGAGTACGTGATGGTTGCCCACGCGGATGAACGGCTTCTGGGCGAGCGGAGACTTGAGAAATGCATCGACGCGCTCGAGGATGCGGCGGGCGGCGCCGCGCAGTCGGGGATCGTTCTCGTAACCTGCCTGAGCGAGCGCGGCAGCAGCGGCCTCGCGCAGTAACTGACGCCCGTGCCGGACGATGGCGAGCTCTACCTTGCCTTTGCCGCCTAGCTCGTACAGGTACGCAGGGTCGTCGTCTTCAGCGAGCAGGCGGAAGAGCACGCGCCGCGCCTGGAGCAGTGGAGGCGACTCCCGGTCCCACCCGTACTCCAGGAGGCGGCGAACCGCGCTGATGGTGCCGATCCCCTTGTAGCGCTCGGTTCGCGATGTGGGGGTGGCGAGCATATTGTGGTTCCAAGTGCCATCGGCACATTGGCTTAGCGCGAGCTCGATGGCAGGCTGATAGGCGTATGGAAGGGCCGAAAAGCTGCGCGAATTGTTCAGGGGTAGGCGCGCCACCTCGATAGCGGCGCGATACTGTATGGGCGGTGGCGCGAATTCCAACAGCCAGGAAAGGGGGAATTCCAGCGGAGCGGGAGGGGCTGCCGGGGCGGCCGGCGCTGCCGCAGGAATGCTCGGCATCGGACTACTCGGAGTCGGCAAAGCTGTCACTGCGCCCTCGATTTGTGCGTAAGCCCTTGAACGGCAACGAACTCGGCCCGCGGAAACGCGTCGGCCCAGCCCGGCGCGGAACGATACCATCTTTTTCGCGAAACGCTAGGTAGGGGGAGCCACTTAACAAGCCCCGGTTGCCCTCGTCTACCTCCTCGAACGGCGCGAGCAAGCGGTCGCGCGCCCACTGAATTCTGGAGGATCTCAAGATGTATCGCAATAAATTGATTGCACTCGGCGTGGCCATGGCGCTCACCGCCGGGCTTTCGACGATCGCGGGCGCGCAGGCGACCGTAAGTCCCGAGCGATCTGGTCAGGTTCGAG
>DATHJR010000149.1:0-2885 GCA_035286525.1 Gemmatimonadaceae bacterium
GCGCGTCTCGACGCGCTCATACGCACCGACGACCGGTGACGCCGCTCATCGTCGGCGCACTGCTCGCGGTGGCCGCGCTGGTGGTCGTGCTCTACCCGCTGTTCGATGATCTTGCCCTGCCGGCGCGTCGCGCGCGCGCGCGCGAGACGGCGGCGCCGAGCGTGGAGGCGGTGCAGGCGCTGCGCGAGATCGAGTTCGATCGCGAGACCGGCAAGCTCTCCGACAGCGACTATGACGCGCTCAAGACGCGCTACACGCGCGAGGCCGTGGCCGCCCTTCGCGATGAGGACGCGGGGCTGTCGGCATTTGGAGGCGATGCGGTCGAGGCCGTGATTCTACAGTACCGCAAGCGCCAGTCGGGGTGTGACGTGTGCGGTCCGCGCCCGGAGCCGGACGCGATCTACTGCTCCACGTGCGGGCGCTATCTCGCCGCCACCTGCTCGCACTGCCACGCGGAAATCAGCGAGATCGGCGCGCGGTACTGCGGCAGCTGCGGCGTGTCGCTCGCCGCCTAGTGTCGTGAAGTGGAAAAATGGTAGTCATTCCTCGCGACGATCCCCGATTCGGTGGCGCTTGATACGGTTTTCGCAGATCACGCGATAGAACTTCGGCTCGCGACCGAAATGCAGCAGGAGGCCCACTTCGAGGTTCGTCGCGCACAGGTAGCTGAACAGCTGCATAGAGGCGCTGGGATGCAGCCGCTCCGTCGCTTTCGTCTCGAGGACGAGCTTCTCATCGACGATCATATCGAGTGTCTGCCAAGCAAGCGGCTCTCCTCGATAATAGACCATGACTGCGACTTCACGATCGACCCGATGACCCTTGGCGACCAGGTCTCGTTCCAGGGCGAGCGCATAGAGGTATTCCCGAAATCCGAACCCAAGCTCTCGATGGACGTCATAGAACGCGCCGATGACGGAGTGCGTCAGTGCCTCCTCGAGCAGCCCGCCCTGGCGCTTCGAAGTCATCCGTCAGTGTCCGTTCGCTCCGTGCAATTCGTACCATCAAATTGTTACGGCTCGGTCCACAGTCGCAGACCACTCTCGCGACAGCCGCACGGGCAAGCCGTAACAATGTGAGAAACGAAGGGAGCGGATTTAACGGACGGAACGAATCAGACTCCGAGAGGACCACGAAACTCTCCCGCACGACACTAGGCGAGCGCACTCACTCGCCGGCGCGAAACTACAGCTCGAGTCGCTCCAGCCGCCGCAACGCCACCTGGATCGGAATGAAGGTGCAGGCGAGGCAGAGCAGCCCCGCGAGTCCAAAGCCGAAGTACATGTCGATGGGGTTCGGCGTCCCGCCGAACGCCTCGGCCGTCAGATAGCCGTACACGGGCCGCGCCTCGAGCAACACCACGCCGCCGACGAGTCCCGCCGAGATCATCATGAACACGAGGCCGCCGAACGACGTCGGAATCTGCGCGGCGTTTTCGGTGTCGTACTGCGGGAAGACGGCGCCGAGTCCGAGCGCGAGTCCGCCAATGGCGAAGGTGAGGAACACGATGCTGAAGATCGAGACGGCGAAGATGAACTGTGTCACTTCGAGCATCGCGTCCGTGATGCCGACGATGCCCACCGCGAGCACCAGCAGCGGCAGCGTGCCGATCCAGAACTTCGACCAGAGCAGCGATCGCATCGGCAACGGGCTGGACTTGAGCAGCCAGAGCGTGCGCCCCTCCACGCTCACCGCGGGGAAGATGAAGCGCGCGGCGACTGACGCGAGCACGAAACCCGCGAGGCCGAGATTCAGAAACGGGATCGTGTTGACGAGGAATGTCGTGATCCCCGCGCCGCTCAACGGCAGGAACTTGACGTTGAATACGTAGACGATCACCAGCACGGCAAGCAGGATGAGTTGCGACCACTGCGTCGTGTCGCGGAAGAAGACACGAATCTCCTTCATCACCAGCTCGCGCCGCAGGATGCCGAACGGCTTTAGCAGGAAGTGGCCCGTGCGCCGCAGGATGCGCCCGCGAACCCAGCGCTGCGTGCTTTCCTGCGCCTTGGTGAAGCCCGCCGTGTAGAGCTTCTGGTGCAGCAGCGCGCCCATCACGATGGCTGCTGCCGCCGTCGACCACAGGAGATAGAGGGCGAGCCAGTCCGTGTTCCCGTCGAGCGACGACATGATGGTGCGCTGTACCCACTCGCTCGGCAAATACGGCGCGGTCGGCGTGCGCAGCAGCGCGATGAAGTCGACGAGCGACTGCAACCCCTCCGGGCGCGCGAATTTTTCGGGGCGCAACAGCCGTACGAGCAGGACGACGCTCGCCCCGGTGAACACGGCAACGACGCTGAGAATGTCCTTCGTGCGCCGAGCAGGAAATGCGTTCACGAGCAGAATCACGATCGCGCATCCGGCGACCGCCGGGATGATCAGAAAGGGAATGAACGTCGCGACCGCGATGAACGGAAAGAGCAGCCCGCCGCGATATACCCACCCGTACGCCGCGAAAATCGGCACGGCCATCAGCGCGATCATCCAGCTCGAGTGCAGCATCGACTCGGTGAGCTTCGCGGCGTAGAGCGTCAGCCAATTCACCGGCGCGGACACGAGCAGCTCGAGATCCTTCGCGAGGAAAAACGTCGACAGTGCGGTAATGATGTTCGAGAGCAGCAGGATCATGAAGAAGCTGATGAACACCAGCCCGAGCACCTTGCCCGCGAGCAGCGCGCCGATCTCCGGCGTGCTGCGAAACACGGTGAGCACGCGCGTCAGCACGAAGAGCACGAAGCTCCAGAACAGCAGCCCGATTCCCGCGACGAGCGTCCATCGCCATCCGTGGCTTTTCTCGCCCGTGCGCGACGCGCGGCTCACCGCCGTCAGAATCTTCGGTTGCAGCAGGTGGCCGTAGGACGGGTTCGGCTTCTTCCCCCGCTGCG
>DATHJR010000150.1:0-5200 GCA_035286525.1 Gemmatimonadaceae bacterium
CCGCCAACCCCGATCGACTTGGCTCCGTCGTCGAGCAGCTCGGCGAAGATGCCCGGGAACGCAACGGTCGCGCTTCCCGGCGTCGTCTCGGTGATGCCGGGGAGCGGCGAGATCATGATCGCACCCGTCTCCGTCTGCCACCACGTGTCGACGATCGGACATCGATTCTCACCGATGTGCTCGCGATACCACATCCACGCTTCGGGATTGATCGGCTCGCCCACCGATCCGAGTAGCCGCAGCTTCGACAGGTCGTGCTTCTCGGGGTGCTGCGCTCCCCACTTCATGAAGGCGCGAATCGCCGTGGGCGCGGTGTAGAAGATCGTGACTCCGTACTTCTCGCATAGCGCCCAGAAGCGGTCCTTTGCGGGCCAGTCGGGAGCGCCCTCGTACATCATGCACGTCGCGCCGTTCGCGAGCGGACCGTACACGATGTACGAATGTCCGGTCACCCAGCCGACGTCGGCGGTGCACCAGAAGACGTCGCTGTCCTTCAGGTCGAAGATCATCCGCATGGTGACGGCGCACTGCGTGAGATAGCCACCGGTGGTGTGGACGATCCCCTTCGGCTTACCCGTCGTGCCGGATGTGTAGAGAGTGAACAGGATATCTTCGGCGTTCATCGAAGTCGCGGGCCGATCTGGCGATGCTTTCGCCATCAGCTCGTGCCACCACTGATCGCGCCCGGCTTTCATCGCGGCGGGCGTGCCGCCGATCGGCTTCTCCGTGCGCCTCACGACCACCACGTGCTCGATCGTCGGCGTCTGCGCCAGCGCGTCGTCCGCATTTTTCTTGAGCGGAACCACCTGCCCGCGTCGGAAGCCGCCGTCCGCCGTGATGAGCACCTTCGCCTGCGCATCGACGATGCGATCGCGCAGCGATTCCGCCGAGAACCCGCCGAACACCACCGAGTGTACGGCGCCAATCCGCGCGCAGCCGAGCATCGCGATCGCGGCTTCCGGAATCATGGGCAGGTAGATCGCGACGCGATCGCCGCGCTTCACGCCGAGCTCGTCGAGCACCGAGGCGAAGCGGCTCACCTCGTCGAGTAGCTGCGCGTAGGTGAGCGTGCGCGTATCGCCAGGCTCGCCCTCCCAGACGATCGCCGCTTTGTCGCGTCGCGAGCCACCCGCGTGCCGATCTACGCAATTCACCGATGCATTGAGCTCGCCGTCCGAGAACCACCTCGCGCGCGGCGGCGCCCACTCGAGCACCTTGGTGAATCGCTTCGACCACACGAGCGCACGCGCGCACTCGGCCCAGAATGCCTCGTAGTCCTTCGCGGCCCGCGCGTACACCTCCGGCGACGACACGTTCGCCGCGCTCCGAAACGCCTCGGGCGGCTTGAACTTCCGGTGCTCCTCGAGAAGGACGTCGATGTCGGTCATGCTTCATCCATGCGATAGGCGAGGAGAATATCTTAGCGGACGGCCGGACGGAAGCCAGCCAGTCCGCTGATCTGGTCGTTGGCCCGCTCGCGGGGCGAGTGCTACACTTTGCAGCGTGATCGACTCCCCAGACGCTCTCTCGGAACCCGAGTTTCAGCCGGATTACGATCCCGTGCACCGCTTCTCGGCCTGGCTCGAGCGAGCGGGGAAGGCCGAGGCCACTGTCGAGGCCTACCACGCCGACGTCGCCGATCTCGTGCGCGCGTTCGTGCCGCGCCCGCTCGACAATCTTCTGCCTGCGGATCTGAGCGACTACCTCCAGGCGCGCGCGAGCTTCGAGGGATGGTCGGTGCCGACGGTGCGCCGGCATCTTCAGGCGATCAAGTCGTTCTACCGCTATCTGGCGACGGAAGAGGAGATCCGCGCACCGGGGCCCGCGGAGCTCCTAGCCGAGCCTGTGCCGGAACCGCGCGCGCCGCACATCATCGATCAGGCGGACGTCGCGGCGATCTTCGGCTATCTCGAGGCTCGATCCGCAATCGATCCGGCGGCGGCGATGGATCTCGCGCTCTACGGCATCGCCTACCACGGTGCGCTGCTCATCTCAGAGGCGATCGGTCTCACGCTCGACGCGGTGCGCGGAGGCCCGTCGGTGATCAAGCTCGACGTCATCGGCCGACGTGGCGAGGAGAGCCAACTCACGCTCGACGGCGACGCGGCCGCGTGGATGGGCGCGTGGCTCGCGATTCGTCCTGCGCCGGCGCGCGCGCGCGACAAGCCGTTCGTCTTCATCCATCCGCGAACGCGGTTGCACACCTCGCGGCAGCGCGCGTGGGACCGTCTCAAGCGGCTCGCGAAGGCTGCCGGTCTCGACGAGGACGTGGCCGAGCGCATCACGCCGCACACGCTCCGGCACTCGTACGCGGCCCACCTCGCGTTGCGCGCGCTGGATGTCGCGGCGCTGCGGGCCGCGCTGCGCCAGCACTCGCCGCGCCACGCGAGCAAGTACCTCCCGCGCGCGGAGCGCGAGATCCCGCGCGACGCCGGCGCCGACGCGTGACGACTGGTTCGGCGACCGACACAAGCATGATCGCGGCTCGGGGGCTCGGTCGTCGCTTCGGCGGCCGCGTCGCGGTGAGCGAGGTGTCGCTCTCGCTCGAGGCGGGCGACTGCCTGGCGCTCTTCGGGCCGAACGGCGCGGGGAAGACGACACTGCTCCGCATGCTCGCCGGGCTGCTGCGCCCCACCGAGGGAGGTGGCAGCGTCGCCGGCGTGGCGCTGCCCGGTGGTGCGGAGTTGCGCGCGGCGGTCGGCTACATCTCGCACGCGAGCATGCTCTACGGCGCGCTCAGTGCGCGCGAGAACGTCGAGCTCACGGCGCGGCTGTTCGGGGTTCGCGACCCGCGCGAGCAGGCGGTGCGCGCGCTCGAGCGCATGGAGATGAGTGAGCGCGCCGACACTCCTGTGCGCCTGCTGAGCCGCGGGATGCAGCAGCGAGTGTCCATCGCGCGCGCGACGGTCCACGATCCGCGAGTCGTTCTGCTCGACGAACCATTCACCGGACTCGATGACTCCGGGAGCGCCGCTCTAGCCGCTCACATCGCCTCGCTGCGTGCCGCCGGAACGACGATGGTGCTCGTCACGCACCAGATCGCCGAGGGACTGGCACTCGCTACGCACGCCGCCATCATGCGCGAGGGTGCGCTCGTGAGGCTGGAGAAAGGCGAGACGATGGATCCATCCACGTACCTCGGCGTGTATCGTGAGCACGTGACACATGGCGCCTAACACGCTCACGGCGGCGTTTCTCATCGCACGCAAGGATCTCGCGATCGAGTTCCGCACGCGCACCGCCTTCTTCTCGGCCGCGGTGTTCGCGCTGCTCGGCATCGTGATCTTTTACTTCGCGTGGGATCCCACCGCCGTCTCCGCGATCGACCTCGCACCCGGCGTGCTCTGGGCAATTTTCACCTTCTCCGGATTGCTCGGCCTCCAGCGCTCGTTCGGCATCGAGCAGGCCGACCGCGCGATCGACACGCTCCTTGGCGCGCCGATCCCGCGCGAGTCGATCTATCTCGGCAAGGCAATGGCGAACCTGGTCTTCGTCGCAGCCGTGCAGGTGGTTGCGATCCCTGCGGTGCAGCTGTTCTACGGCGTGCCGCTGCTCGAGCACGCGTGGGCGCTAGCGAGCATCGCGTTGCTCGCCGCCGTCGGGCTCGTTGCCGTGGGCACCCTCTTCAGCGCGATGGCCGTGAACACGAAGCTGGCCGAGATGCTGCTGCCGGTGCTCTCGCTCCCGTTCTTCGTTCCGATCGTGATCCCCGCCGCGCAGGCGACGGCGCGCCTGCTCGCCGGCCGCCCCGCCGACGAGATCGTGGGATGGCTTAAATTGCTGATCGCGTTCGACATCGTGTTCGTCGCCGCCTGCATGCTCGCGTTCCCGTTCACCATCGAGGAATGACAACTCTCTCTCCCGCGCCGAGCGCAGAAGATGCGATACCGGCCAAGCGCGCCGGCATCGACTTGCTCTTTCTCGTCGCCGTGCTCGCAATCGCGGTGGCGCTCGTGCGCGTGATCTACTTCACGCCGTTCGAGGCCATCCAGGGGCCCGCGCAGAAAATTTTCTACCTGCACCTTCCGGCGGCCCTCGACGCCTTCATGGCGTTCGGCGTCGTCGCGCTGGCGGGGATCGGCTACCTCTGGCTCGGCGACCTGCGTCTCGATCGCGCCGCGGAGAGCTCGGCGGAGGTCGGCGTCGTGTTCACGACGGTCGTCCTCGTGACGGGCCCGATATGGGCCCGGCCGGTGTGGGGGACCTGGTGGACGTGGGATGCGAGACTCACGCTCACGCTCTTTCTCTGGTTCATCTACGTGAGCTATCTCGTGCTGCGCGGCGCGATCGACGATCGCGCGTTGCGCGCACGCTACTCCGCCGTGCTCGGCATCCTCGGATCGCTCCTGATTCCGTTCATCCATCTCAGCGTCTATCTCTTTCGGACGCTGCATCCCCGGCCGATCGTGCTCAAGCCGAGCGCGCCCTCGCTGCCGCCGGAGATGCTGACGACGCTGATCATATCATTCATCGCATTCTCGCTTTTCTATCTCGCGCTCGTGCGCCAGCGATATCGCCTGGCGACCGAACGCGATCTGCTCGAGCTCGAGGAGGGACGCTGATGCCACAGAACGAGGGCTACTACCACGCCGCATACTTTGCGGCCATCAGCATCTACCTGCTCTATACCATCAGCATCATGCGCCGCCGTCTGACCGTCGCCCGTCGTCGGCTCGCCTTGCGGCGCGAGCTCTGAACAGAGCGCTGATCGGCATCTCACCATCGATGCTCGCGTGGCAGTGAGTGGCGGCGTGGTGTACCTCGTGGGCGCGGGTCCAGGCGACCCCGGGCTGCTGACCGTTCGCGGCCGCGAGCTTCTCGCCTCGTGCGATACGATCGTCTACGACGCGCTCGTCAATCCAACCCTCGTCGATGATGCGTGGATCGGGCGCAGCGGCGAGGCGGAGAAGATCTTCGTCGGGAAACGCGGCGGCACGCCATCGATGGAGCAGGAGGAGATCACTGCGCTCCTGCTCGAGCTCGTGCGCGAGGGGAAGCGCGTGGTGCGGCTCAAGGGCGGCGACCCGATGGTGTTCGGTCGTGGCGGAGAGGAGGCGATCGCGCTCGCCGCGGCGGGGCTCGAGTTCGAGGTCGTGCCCGGAATCACCGCCGGGGTCGCGGCGCCAGCCTATGCGGGGATTCCCGTCACGCATCGCGGCGTCTCGACGTCGGTCACCTTCATCACGGGCCACGAGGATCC
>DATHJR010000151.1:0-11969 GCA_035286525.1 Gemmatimonadaceae bacterium
CTGCTCACCAAGCAGCTGCTTGCCTTCAGTCGCCAGCAGGTGCTGCGTCCGCAGATTCTCGATCTCAATCTCGTGATCGGCGATCTGGAGCAAATGTTGCGTCGCCTGCTGCGCGAGGACATCAGCATAGTCCTCAGTCTCGACCCCGAGCTCGGCTCCATCGCCGCCGATCCCGGGCAGGTGGAGCAGATCGTAATGAATCTCGTCGTCAACGCCCGCGACGCAATGCAGACGGGCGGAAGGCTCGCGATCGAGACCGCGAACGTCGTCTTCGAAAGTCCCTATCAGCTTCGCGCGAACGAACCCCCGCTCGAGGCCGGCTCGTATGTGATGATCGCCGTGAGCGACAACGGCGCCGGTATGACAGCTGACGTGCAGGCGCACGTCTTCGAGCCGTTCTTTACGACGAAGCGTCTGCACGAGGGCACCGGTCTCGGATTGTCCACGGTCTACGGCATCGTGAAGCAGAGCGGTGGACATCTGGCGATGTACAGCGAGCCCGGGCACGGAACGATCTTCAAGATCTATCTTCCGCGGGTCGACACGCCGGCGCAGGCCCGTGCGGCGGACGATGTCCCGATCGACTTCTCGCAACGCGGCGGCGAGACTGTCCTCATCGTCGAGGACGACGACGCGCTGCGCACCGTTGCGAAGCGCGCCCTCGAGCAGTGCGGCTACGCCGTCCTCGAGGCGCCGGATGGACGAGCGGCGATGAACATGTGTGCGCTGCACGAAGGCGCGCTGGATCTCGTGGTCACCGACATGGTAATGCCGGAGATGAGCGGCGCCGAATTGGCCGAGCGTATCGCGATGAGCTTCCCCGATGTGAAGGTTCTGCTCATGTCCGGCTACACGCGGGACGAGGCGGCGCGGCGCGGGATTGCGAGCGAGCGATACTCGTTCCTCGAGAAGCCGTTTGCACCCTCCAAACTCGCCTCGCGAGTGCGCGAGCTGCTCGACGGCGCGAAAAATCGCGCGCCCGGGCTGCTGTCCGCATAAACACGCGGTCGCGCGCTACCCTGCGTTCGCTTCGCTCAGCGAAAGTAGCGTGCCCTCGATCACCAGCGTCTTCCACCGCGCGAGCTCTGCCTGCTTCGCATAGTGAAAGGTGAGCGCACTCTGCGCGGCGCCGCCGTTGATGTCCAGCAGATTCGCCTCCACTCCCTGCACCTCGGCGTCCATTCCGGGCAGCCCCATCACGCGTTGCTTCGCGCGCGCCATGCCAGCGACGACGGTGCCTCGCACGATGAACAGCGAGCGGGTGCCGAGCACGAAAATGCCTCGAACCAGGAAGGTCGCGGCGGGTTGTGGATTGGAGCTCGCATCCGATGTGGTGGATGCTCCGTCCGCGGCCATTAGCTGCGGCGGGACGCGAGTATCTCGGCTCGTTCCCGAAAGGTCAGTCGCGCGCCGCACTGCGTGCACACGTAGTCGCCCGTGCGCTTCCCCTCGGCGTATTCCTTCGCGAGCGACGGATGCTCGCACGGGCGATCGCCCCACTCGGCGCGGAGCGCCTCCGCCCTCTTCGCTTGCACGACACTGCCTCCGGCGTCTGACGTGAGCTGCGCGTATTGCCGGACAAATCTAGCGACTGCGGAGCGCTCAGAGCGCGGGCGAATCCCCCGAGCACGACAGTCGGCGAACGATCCAGACCACCGCGGCGATCGGAAGTACGACGAACACGAGGAGCTTGAGCGCCAGGATCGTGAACAGCCCGACCGCAATCAGCACGAAGAGCGGAATGCCGAAGATCGCGAGTGTGAAAAACGGGCGTAACGCGAACAGGCGCAGCAGGGCGACGAACATGAGTGACCGACTCCAGGGGAAGACACTGGATCCTACGCCGAATCGGTCCGGGAAGTTTCCGCCGGGCGCGTAGACCGTGCCTACGACCGGTTATCATCCCTCCGTGCCTCCCACGACTCCTTCCGGCGATAATTTCGATCACTCCGCCGCCGCCGGCCGCCGGCGCATTGCGGTCATTGGCGCCGGGGCGGCGGGAACGATGGCCGCAATTTTTGCCGCGAGGGCCGGCGCCGAAGTGTTCCTGCTCGAGCGCACGGCGGATGGAGGCCGGAAGATCCTGATCAGCGGTGGAGGGCGATGCAACATTCTCCCCGCGCGACTCGACGAGACTCGCTTCATCACGGATTCGTCGCCGAACACGCTACGTAAGATCGTCCGCTCGTGGCCGCTCGCGGAGCAGATTCGCTTCTTCGACGATGAGCTCGACCTGGCGCTCGTGGAGGAGACCGAGTCCGCAAAGCTGTTTCCGGCGTCCAACCGCGCGCGCGACGTGCGCGACGGATTGCTCGCGCTGTCCGCGCGCGACGGTGCGCGGCTTCGCATGAGCGCGAGCGTCGCCGGCATCGAGCCGCTCGAGCACCATCGATGGCGCGTGTCGATGGCCGATGCCGAGCCGCTGGACGTCGACGCGGTAATCGTTGCGAGCGGGGGGCTGTCGGTTCCCAAGACGGGGAGCGATGGGCTCGGTCTGCAGGTCGCGCGCAGGCTCGGTCACACGATACACAAGACGTATCCCGCGCTCACGCCGCTCACCGCCGAGCCGTCCGCGTACACGGAGCTCGCCGGGATCTCGCTTCCCGTGACGATCACCGCGCACGCAGCCGAGCGCGCCGCGACCGCGACCGGGGGATTTCTGTTTACGCATCGCGGATATAGCGGTCCCGCGGTGCTCGATGTGTCGCACGTCGCGGTTCGCTCGAAGGCGCACGGTGCGGATCCCGCGCGGGTCACGGTGCGTTGGAGCCGGCGCGACGCGGACGAGTGGTTGCGAGCACTGCGCCGCTCCGGAAACCGAAGCGTGCTCGGCGTGCTTCGGGAAGTACTTCCCGACCGGCTGGCGACCGTCCTGCTCTATTACGCGAAGGTCGATGCCGCGCGCTCGATCGCCGATCTGAAGCGCGAGGAGCGCACCGCGATCATCGAGCTGCTGGTCAACGGTCCCCTTCCCTGGTTAGGGGACGAGGGCTACGCGAAGGCCGAAGTGACGGGAGGCGGGGTGAGCCTTGCGGAGATCGATCCGCGTACGATGGAGAGCCGGTTACACCGGAACCTTTTCCTGTGCGGAGAGCTATTGGATGCATTCGGCCCAATTGGGGGCTACAATTTTCTCTGGGCGTGGGCAACGGGCCGCGCGGCGGGTAGTGGAGCAGCAGATGCGCATCAATGACGAGAACGAAGAACTGTACGATGACGATGATTCGGAAGAGCTCGACGAGGAATTTCCGCTCGGCGACGGCACAGCGGACGGCGACGCGATGGTGAGCTGTCCGTACTGCGGCGAGGCGGTGGAGATTACCCTCGATCCCGGCGGCGGAACCCGCCAGGACTACGTGGAGGACTGCGGGGTGTGCTGCCAGCCGTGGCGCGTGTCGGTTCAGTATGGTCTGGACGGAGAGGCGCAGGTCGAGGTGACCGCACTCGGCGAGTGACTGCTGGCGCAGATGCGTGGGCGTGCGTCACGCTCCAAGCAGCAGTGGGGTCCGTTTGCGGGTTTTCGGAGCGCTTCGAAGGACGCGTGCGAGATCCGCCTCGAGTGTTCTCCCCTTTTCGAGCACGGCGATGGTGCACTCCGCGAGTAGGCGGCGCTGGTCCACCGAGAGCTCAGCGGAAGTCACGACGATCACGGCGATCTCACGAAGCCTGGCGTCGTTTCGCACCGTGTCGAGAAAAGCGAAGCTGTCGAGAAAGGGAACCTTGAGGTCGAGCACGATGAGATCCGGCACGTGTTGCGCGAGCATCGCGAGCGCCGAAGTGCAGTCCTTGCTTACGCGCAGGGTGCCTTCGCGAAGATCCGAGACGTAGCGCTCGAGCACTTCGCGGCCGTCGGTGTCATCCACGACGATGAGCACTCCGCCGTACTTGTGATCGATATTTCGAGTGATCGCCTCACTGAGCAGCGCGTGCGCAATCGGCTTGTCGATCCAGTCGACTGCTCCGACGAAGCTGTCCCGCACCTCTCCGGCGATCGAGCTGACGATGATCACAGGAATGTGTGCGACCTCGGGTGAGCTCGCGAGCCGCTTGAGTAGCTCCCATCCGTCCAGGCCCGGCATCATGAGATCGAGCGTGATCAAGTGCGGGCGCAGCTGGTTGGCCATGCGAAGACCTTCCTCGCCCGACGCGGCCATCGCGACCCGGTAGCCGAGCTCCTCGACGTGACCGCGCAACAGCTCGCGCGCGTCGGCATCGTCTTCGATCACCAGCACGAGCGGCGTATCCGAAGCGCCGATGGTCGCGGCAATCATCTCTTCACGCGGCAGCCCGAGCGCGACGGCGTCCCTCGTTCGAATCGGGAGTGCGGCTTCGGGCGAAAGTCCGATCGTGAATGTCGTGCCGAGCCCGAGCACGCTTTCCACATCGAGGCGGAAACCGAGCAGGTCGCAGAGCGCGCGCGATATGCTGAGGCCGAGCCCCGTTCCGCCATATTCGCGCGACGTGCTGGTATCGGCCTGTTCGAATGCCGCGAACACCGCCGCCATCCGCTCGGGCGCGATGCCGATCCCCGTGTCGGACACGCGGATGCCAATCGGCTGATTCGTGACGCGATCCGTATCCACGGTCACCGTCACGGTTCCGGTATGGGTGAACTTCACCGCGTTTCCCACGAGGTTGATGAGAACCTGGCGCAGCTTCGCTGCATCCGTTTCGATCGTTCGCATCGATTTGCCGATCACGGCTTCGACGGTGACGCCACTCTTGTGGCCGCGATCGCCCAATTGTACGAGCGTGTCCTGCACGAGCTCGCCGACGTCGACGATCGAGAGTTCGACCGTGACCTTGCCCGACTCGATTTTCGAGAGGTCGAGAATGTCGTTGATGAGTGCGAGCAACTGCACGCCGTTCGTCCCGATGCGCTCGAGATAGCTCAGGTCAATCGAATTGAGGTTCCCCGCCTTGTTCTTGCGCAGGACGTTCGAGAATCCGATGACGGAGTTGAGCGGCGTACGAAGCTCGTGGCTCATGCGCGCAAGGAAGTCGCTCTTGGCCGCATTCGCCGCCTCGGCGTCGTCCTTCGCGCGCACGAGCTCCTGATTGGCGCGACGGCGCGCGCTTACATCCCGGAACGTCACCACTGTGCCGACGACGCCTTCGCTCTCCCTGATCGGCGTGCTCTGATATTCCACGGGAAAGGATGTACCGTCCCGGCGCCAGAACACCTCGTCCTGTGAAGTGTGGCCGCGGCCAGTAATCGCAGTCATGCAAATGCCGCAGCTCGTCTGCGAATTGGGTATGCCATCGGCGCGCGTGTGATGGAGGATCGCGTGCTGCGACTTCCCAAGAAGATCGGCGGCGCTCCACCCCAGAATGCGCTCACCGGCGGGATTGAGGAAGATGACCATGCCGTTGCCGTCCAGGCCGACGATTCCCTCCGCGGCGGATTCGAGCAGAAGCGCGTTTCGAAGTGCGAGCCGCTTTCCTTCTTCCTCGATCGCCCGCCTGACGGAGATGTCCCGCGAGACGGTGACGATTTCGACGATCTCGTGACGCAGCGGGTCGATCACCGGCTGGCCAGTCGTCTCGAACCACGTGTAGCTGCCGTCCGAGCGACAGAGGCGGTATTGCACCGGAAGCGAGAGCGGATTACGGAAGACGACTTCGTGCGCGTTGCGAGCGACAGTCTCGTCATCGGGATGGACGAAGTGCAACGGGCCAACGGACGTGAGCTCCGAAGGTTCATATCCGAGAAGCTGCCGACACGCCGGAGAAACGTACAGCACGTGTCCGTCGACATCCTGACGCATGATGATGTCCGTCGCGTGCTCGGCCAGCAGCTTGTATCTCGCTTCGGATTCGGCGACCGCAACGAGTCGGGTTCGCCGCTGCCGGCGTCGTATCTCGAAGGAGATGAGCACCCCGATCAGGAAGACCGTGCCGGCGAACAGCTCGTCGAGACGAAACTCGCGCTCCGTCGGCGCAAGCGCTTCACGCTCCTCGAGTGCGCGAATGATTCCCCAATGGGTCTCCGGGACGCGTCGGGTGGCAGCGATGATGCGCGTACCGCCGATGCCAATCATCGAGCCGGAGGTGTCTTTCCCGCTCGCCGCAAAGACGCCTACCGGCGGCGTGCGCGCCCACGGAATACGAATCGTGCCCGGGGCTGCAGCGGGTACCCTCGAGGGCGTCAGCACCACGAAGTCGCCGTCGATGCGTTGCACGAGCCGGTGCCGAGGAGTTTCGAGGTCGCCTTGCTCGCGTAGCACGGTAGGATACAGCGCCTGATAAGGATCGATGCCCAGGATGACGGTTCCGAGACGCGTCGTCTTACGCCCGGACGTTCGACCGCTCACCGGCTCGATGACCGCGAAGAGCTGACCGCCCGATGTCGGAATGGGACCAACCATCCCGGTCTTGCCATTTCGTGCCACGAGGATCGCCGCAGAGCGCACGACGGGGGGCAGCGAGTCAGCCTGCGCGGAAGTGACGACCATCGATCCATCAGCTCGCAGAAGCCAGATGCCTCGATATCCTCGCTCCGCCGCCACGTTGCTGATCAGCTGGGAGAACTCGGAATCGCGAACCGTTCCGAGCGATGCTGCGCGGAACATCGCCGGCGACGACGTAGCACGGCGCGCGAGCAACCGGTCGTCTTCGTGACGCTCGTTCAGCCACGCGACCACGGTCGAGAGCGTGGCGTCAGCGCTGGCCTCCATGCGACGGCTCCAATACGCGATGGCCTGGTCTCGCAGCCGCGCGTGCTGAAAGCGCAGCGCACCCACTGTGAGAGCGGCTGCGAGGACGACTGCGCCAAACGGAACTAATCGCGTGAGCGAGCGACGAATCGGCATCGACTTTCAGTTGGGAAGATCGCACTGGGGGGGATCGCTGTCCTTGAATATCGGACACGCGCCGCGGGACTTGAGCACCGAGCCGCTCAACCTTTGCGATGCCGGCCCGATACTCACCTGAGCACTCCAGCGCGACGCAGCCGATCTCACATTCTCGGCCTATACGCGATCCCCGCCTCAAGGAACCGATGGGCCGAACGCTCTCCCGCGCGATCCATGGCGCGCTCGCACTCACGGTGCTCGCAGCGGTCGCGAATTCGGGTCACGCGCAGACGCTTACGGACAAACTCGCGATCCACGGCTATCTGACGCAGGGCTACGCAATTTCAGATAGCCATCAGGTCGTAGGCATTCCGACGCGCGGCACTTTCGAGTACCGTCGGGCCGCCCTCCTCCTTCGCTTCAAGGGCTCGCCCAACGATGCCTTCGTCGTGCAGCTGGCGAATCGCGAGCTCGGAGACAGCCCCATCGACGATTTTACTCCCGAAGTGCAGATGGATTGGGCCTTTTACGAGCGACGATTCGGGAGCAAGACGACGCTGCGAGTCGGCAAGGAGCCGATTCCGACGGGCATCTACAACGAGACTCGTTACGTCGGAACGCTCCTTCCCTTCTATCGCGCGCCACTGGGCTTTTATCAGGAAGGCTCATACGTGAGCGAGACTCTGAATGGAATAGTACTGTCGCGTCAGATCACACCGGCCTCGCGTTGGAAACTTTCGGGTTCGTTATTTCTGGGCAGCTTCAATTACCTGCAGGCGGGCGCCGCGCTGGCGCCCGGCGCCACCGCTCCGACATACACGGTCACTCGCGCAGCGGCGAGAGATGTCCTGGGGGCGCAGATGTGGCTGCAGACGCCAGTCACCGGCTTGCGCGCCGGACTCGGGGGGGAGCGGCGCGATGACTACGGTAATTTCTTCGGCTCCACACCGTCGACTCATGCCTCCAAGGATTGGTGGGCCAGCCTCGATGGCTCCTTCAGCCGCTTGACGACCCGCGCCGAATATCGGCAGTTCAGTTTCAACGATGGCAGCATCAACGTGCGCACGTACTACGGCCAGGTCGGCTATCGGATTCTCGACGCGCTGACGATCAACGTCCAGCGAGACGCAATGGATGTTCGCTTCGCCATGCCCGCGGGCGTGCTGAAGATTCCATACAACCGGGACTACGCGGTCGGGGTCAACTACATGTTCGCGCCCAACATCGTCGCAAAGTTCGAAGCGCACGACTCCGATGGCTTGACGGCCGAGGAGCCGCTAAACGTGCTGAGCGACAAAGTGTTGCGGAACGATTACCTGATTGCCAGTCTCTCGGTGAGCTTCTAGCCATGCAGCTGAAAGTGATCGGGATCGCGTTTCTCGCCGCCGCGATGATCGCCGCCGGACGCCCACCGGCTGTGAAGGTGGTCGTGATCGTCAACAGCGCCAATCCCGTCTCCACGATGCGCCGCGAGCAGGTAGCGCGAATGTTCTTGCGCGAAGTGCCGGCGTGGAATAACGGTGAGGAGATACTTCCGGTGGACCAGCTCGAGCGATCACCATCGCGCATCACCTTCGCGCGCGAGGTGCAGCTGCAAACGGTCTCGTCTCTGAAGACCTACTGGCAGCAGCGGATTTTCTCCGGCAACGAGTCCCCACCGCCGGAGCGCGTGTCGGATTCCGATGTGCTCACGTACGTCCGTTCGAATGCAGGCGCGATCGGCTACGTCGTAGAAGGAACCGATCTCGGCACCGGAGTGAAGCCGCTCGTGATCACTGAAGACGATGGAGATCCGGGCGCGGTGAAGAAACACAAGTGACCCGCAGGCACCGCGAGCCTCTGTGCCCCGCGGCGATCACGGGCCACCATTGCCGCGACCGCGCCGGCCGCTCCCCGGCGTTTTGATCCGCTCCGGCACCTTCGCCCACTGCTCGGGCGTCAGGATTGCCTGCGCCTTGTCCAGCACCTGCTTCGACATCGCGCGCCCCTTGGTCAACTGCGGTCGCATCGTGGCGAACAGCCTGGCCGGATCCGCGTTCGGTCCCGCCTTCGTCACCGCGGCGCGAATCGAGTCTGCGACCACGGAGTAGATCGCCGCCGTCGAATCGCGAAGCGCGGTGAGCTTCACGACCTGCGAATCCGTGAGCGCGAGCGAGTCTTTCAGCTCCAGCAGCTGCGCGGCGGGATTCGGGAGCACTCGCTGCAGGCGATCCGCGAGATCATCGCTGTTCGCCGCCGCGCCCTCGCCCGGCGCGCCACCGCCGTTGCGCCCGCCGCCTCGCCCGCCGCCCGCGCCGAACAGTGAGCGCATTCGCTCCGCATTCTGGTCCGGCCCGATTACGTAGCGCGCCTGTATCGCGAGCTGGAATGGAACCCTGAACGCATTCGAGGTTCCACGCGTCGATCCAAAGCGCTGATTCACCTCGTATGTGAAGCTCTGGGAGACAGGATCGAAGCCGCGCACGAACAACAGCGTCGGGTCGGGGCGCGTTACCCCTCCCCACCCGTGCAGGTTGTTGTCGCCGTGCACCCACTCGTCGATGCCCGCGAGCAGATTCACTGTCGACACCATCAGCGTCATTCGGTGGTCGAGCCCCCAGAATCCCGGACGAAAGTTCATCTGCAGATCCGCTGCAGGCTGCCAGCTGCCCTCGCAACTATTGCGGCCAGCGACCGTACCGGTCTGGCTCAACAAGCACGAACGAACGTTCGACGGTGCGGACGCGAGCAGACGCGACATCCCGTTGGACACCGCCGTATCCGCTGCGCCGGCGCCGAAGATGAACGCGCGATCGTTCGCCGCGCCGTCGCCATTGATGTCGCCGCTGACCATCGGCGTGTAGGGCGTGCCGGACATGAGGCGTGTGATCGTCGTGAGCTCGACGCTCGGCGACAGCGCGTAGCTCGCCGTGAGCAGGATCTGATGACGGCGCTCGAAGTCGCTCGTAGCCCAGCTCAGGAGATTCGGATTGCCGGCTGTCGTCGCTGCGGCAAAGCCCTGCGTCGCCGAGCCGCCCGAATAGGACGACTGATCGATTGAGCGCATGTACGTGTAGGAGGCCTGAAACGTCAGCCCCTTCGCCGTCACTCCATTGAAGCCGAGCGTGATCTGCTTGCTGTCGGACTGCAGGTTCGATCCGATCTCGATCACGTGACCCAGCGACGGCACCGAGCGCGAGCTCGCGAAGTCCTCCGCACCGGTACCGGGCACGATGGTCGCAGCGGGGACGTACACCGGACGGTTGCCCTCGTCATTCAGAGTGAAGCTGGGCTGCGTGACGAGATTCACATCCTGAAATCCATACAGACTCACGCCGCGCGCGTAGCTGGCGTCGAGGCTCACGCCAAACCGGTCGAGGATGCGCCGTTGAATTCCGAGCGACGCGCGCCACGCGCGAGGCGATCCAAAATTCGGATTGAACGCGGCCACTCCGGGCAGCGCCGTGGTCGGCGCGTCGGGCACCGCGGACGTGCACGTCGTCGGAATCGAGGAAGGATCGGCCGCGTACGCGCTATAGTCGGGCGTCGGAACCGAGCTGCCGATGCACACCAACTGCGATTCCGTTCCCGCGATTCCCGTCGCACCCTCGGCCGACGAAAAGAGCGACGTCGGCGTCACGCTGCGAAAATCGCCGGCGCCGCCGCGGATGATGGTCGTCGGCGCGCCAAGTCCGCCCTCTCCGAGCGTCCATGTAAATCCGACGCGTGGGCTGAGGTGAAGGTCGGACGGGAAATGGTCGGTGCGCAGTCCAAACGCCGTATCCACCAGCACGTTCTCCGCCGGCGCACCACCATACGACGACGCCTCGAGTCGCACACCATAGGTGACCTGCAGCGCGCTGCTCTTTCGCCACGTGTCGCCCAGGTAGAGCGCCGGATTTATCGCGGTGCCCGAGCGCTCGGACGGCGCGAGGGTGCGCGTGAACATTGCCGGTTGCTCGTTCTGGAGATCCGAGAGCGAGTTGTAGAGGAAGGTGCCTTCCCGATTGTTCGTCACGTCCTGGTCGTAGCGCTGCGCGTCGAGAAGGCCGCCAAGCTTGATGCGATGCGAGGCGTCGCCGGGGAGCCACGAAAGCTCATCACTCACTTCGAGACTCTTCGTGTTCGCCGCCTGCGGAAGCGATGAGCTGCCGCCGAAGCCAAGCGTCGTGATGCCGAGCGCGCTGTCCGCGGTTTGCGATGAGATCTGCACGCGCGCTGCCGGCAGGACGAGAAATGGGTCGGACGACCGATCGTCGATCGCCCCGTACGTGCGCATCTCGTTGATCACGCTGCTTCCGAAGTGCGACGTAAGCGACACCATGATGCCGCCGCCCTGATCACGGGATGTGCCGCCGGCCATCGGCAGGGACGTCGCGGATACGCGCGTCGGATCCTGCGTATTGAGTCGCCAGTCCCCGCGAATCATCAGCGAGTGCGAGTCGTTGATGATGTAATCCATGCGCGCCAGCGCGGAGCCGTTGTTCGTATTTCGATCGTTGCCGATTCCATCCACGAGCGACGGAACGCCCTGCCCGTTTACCAGCGAGAGAAAGCGCGCGACGGAATCGGATGCGACGCCGAGCCGGCGGAGGGTGGCATTGTTCGCGCTCAGAAGCGACGCGAGGTCATCGTTGCGCCAGCGCCCTTGCGCGGCGCCAAAGAAGAAGAGCTTGTCCTTCACGATCGGGCCACCGAATCCGCCGCCGAGCTGGTTCTGCGTGCCCTGCGCCCCGAACGCGCCGGCGTCGGCGCCGCCCCACTCGAGGGCACGGTCGCGGAGCGAGTACGTGAATGATCCAGCGGGAGCGTTCGTCCCGCTCTTGGTCGTCGTGGCGACGAGGCCGCCGCTGAACTGCCCGCGGGCGACATCGTACGTGTTGGTGATGATGCGCGTCGTCCGCGCCGCGTCCTGCGGAATCGAGCCGCCGCCAAAGGTCAGCCCATCCAGCGTGATGTTGTTGGCGGTAGGCCGTTGGCCCGCAACGGAGAACTGCGTGCTCGTCGAGTCCGTTGCGCCAATCGGCACGACGCCTGGTGCGAGCGCCGCCAACGCAGCGAGATCGCTCGCGTCAATAGGCAATCGCTCCGCCTGATCTCCCGAAAGGTTTCGGCCGGTCGCGCCGGGAGTCGGGCGATCGTTGCCGTTGCCGCGCCGGCGTGCGCTGACCACAACCTCCTGCAGACGCGAGCTCG
>DATHJR010000152.1:0-3286 GCA_035286525.1 Gemmatimonadaceae bacterium
ATGACCGTTGCCGAGCGCATCCTCGGCGCTGCGCACGCCAGAGAAGCGGTACTCCTCTCCACCTGCAACCGCAGCGAGGTCTACGTCGTCGAGGGAGACTCCGACGCCGTGCCTGCCATTTGGAGTGACTTCTCCGCGATCCTCGGTCAAGATGTGTCGCCGTTCGCGTACGTGCGACGCGATCGCGATGCCGTCGTGCACCTGTATCGCGTGACGGCGGGAATCGACTCCATGATCCTCGGCGAGTCGCAGATCCACGGTCAGGTGCGCGATGCATGGGAGCGCAGCCGTGGCGCCGCGGGAACGATTCTCAACCGCCTCTTCCAATCGGCCCTCATGGTTGGCGGTCGCGTGCGCAGCGAAACATCGATCGGACATGGCGCCGCGTCGACGAGCTCCGCGGCCGTGCAGCTCGCGTCCAAGATCTTCGGCTCGCTCCGCGGACGCCACGCGATGGTGCTCGGCGCCGGGGAAATGGCAGAGCTCGCGCTCGAGTGCCTCGTCAACGAAGGCGTGCGCACGGCGATCGTCGCCAACCGCACGCACGAGCGCGCGGAGGAGCTCGCAGCGCGCTATCAGGCGCGGGCGCTGCACTACGACGAATGCTGGTCGAGTCTCGCCGACATCGATCTCCTCATCTGCTCGACGGCGGCACCTCACGCAATCGTGGGTGTCGAACAGATCGCCGGCTCGCTCAGGGCTCGCGGCGATCGTCCGTTGTGCATTCTCGACATCGCAGTACCGCGCGACGTCGATCCGGCGGTGGGTGCGCTCGGCAATGTCTTCCTGTACGATGTGGATGACCTGCGCACCGTCGCCACCGCTAACATCGAGCGGCGCCGCGAGGAGCTTCCCGCGGCGGAGTCGGTGATTACATCCGAGGTCGAGAAGTACTGGGAATGGCTCGCAGGGTTGGCGGCGGTCCCGGTCTTGCGCACCTTCCGCACGGAGATGGACCGGATGCGCGAAGCCGAGCTCGCAGATGCGATGCGAAAGCTCGAACATCTTTCGCCGCGCGATCGCGAGGCGGTCGAACATTTTTCAAGGGCTCTGATGAACAAGTTTCTCCACGAGCCGAGCGTGCGACTGCGCGCGGCCGCAGCAAACGGGCACGGGCTCGGCGTCGTCGACGCGCTCCGGTATCTGTTCGACCTTCGCGGCGCCGATGCCGCGCGCACCGATGATGCGCCCGACGCCCCAGCCTCGCGGGAGCGTTAGATGCCGCGTCGAGCGCTGGTGAGCGGTGGCGCCGGCTTCATCGGATCCCACGTCACTGACTTACTGTTGGAGAATGGATACGCGGTGACCGTCATCGACAACCTCTCGAGCGGAAAGCGCTCGCAGGTTCCCTCGGGCGCGACGTTCGAGCAGGTGGACGTCTGCTCGCCCAAGGCGGCGGCGATCGTGCGGGAAGGCAAGTTCGATGTCATCTGCCACCTCGCGGCGCAGATCGACGTGCGAAAGAGCGTCGCCGACCCCGCCGCCGACGCGAACCTGAACATCGGCGGATCGCTCAATCTGCTCGAGGCGGTGCGGCAGTCCGGACACCCCACGCGCTTCGTGTTCTCGAGCACGGGCGGCGCGGTGTACGGAGATCTGGTCGAGGCGCCCACGGCGGAGGATGCGTCGAAGGACCCCCAGTCGCCGTACGGCACCGCGAAGTTCAGCGTGGAGCTGTACATGGGATACTTCGCGCGCGTGCACGGCCTCGACTGCGTCGCGCTGCGCTACTCGAATGTCTACGGTCCCAGGCAGGATCCGCACGGCGAGGCCGGCGTGGTCGCGATCTTCTGTGACCGCCTGATCGACGGCACGCCGCTCACGATCTTCGGCGATGGCGGCCAGACGCGAGACTACGTGCACGTCCGCGACGTCGCGCGCGCCAATCTCGCCGCGGCATCCGTGAAGCTGCCTCCTGCGACCGGCGTCGACAGCCGCGCCTTCAACATCGGCACGAGCGTCGAGACCGACGTCGTCATGCTCGCGAACGTGCTCAAGGACGTCTCCTCGGGGCACTCCGAGGTCGTGCACGCGCCCGCGCGCGCGGGCGAGCAGCGCCGATCCGCCATACGGAACGACAAGGCCTGCGAAGTGCTCGGCTGGAAGCCGCAGATGACGCTTCGCGACGGTTTGCGAGACACCTACGAATGGTTTGCGGCGCGCCGCACGGGAGAAAGGGCATGACTCATGGCCTGCTGATGATGCAGGTGGGCGGTGCGGTGCCGACGTCCGCGTTCGACCTCATACGGCAGGCATCGCTGGTTACGCGCGTGGTGCTCGTGTTCCTCCTCGTCCTCTCGCTGGTGAGCTGGGCGATCATGCTCGCCAAGTGGTTCGAGTTTCATCGCGTCACGAAGCGCGGACGCGAGTTCATCTACGAGTTCGAGCGCACGCCGTCGCTCGATTCGGCGGCGGGACTTACCCGTCGCGCCAAGTCGAATCCATTTACCCGGGTCTTCGCGCGCGGCGTGAACTTCTTCGCGGAGCTCAAGCCCGGCGCGCTGCGCGAGGCCTCCGCGGCCCCGCTGCGCGGATCGCAGGTGGAGGCGCTCAGACTAGTCCTCGAATCCGAGAGCTCGGCGCAGCGCGATCAGCTGTCGTCCTACATCCCGTGGCTGGCCACGATCGGCTCCGTTAGTCCCCTCGTCGGGCTGCTCGGCACCGTCCTCGGCGTGATCCACGCGTTCATCGGCATCGCGGTAAGTGGCTCCGGAAACCTGAGCGCGGTGGCGCCGGGTGTGGCCGAGGCGCTGACGGCGACCGCGGCGGCGCTCGCGGTGGCGATTCCGGCGGTGTTCGGCTACAACATCTTCGCTGCGCGATTGAACCGATTGGAGAGTGAGCTCGAGGGGTTCGGCACCGAGATTCTCGCGATGATGGTTCGCGAGGGACGGATTTAGATGAGCAGGCGAGCACGCGCGGGGCGACTCCCCCTCAACGCCGACATCAACGTCGTCAGCCTGATCGACGTGATGATGCTCTTGATGGTGATCTTCATGATCACCGCGCCGATGATGCAGGGAGGCGTCGACATTCAACTTCCGCAGGCGCAGGCGCGACCGCTCGAGTCGAAAAACGGGCTCGTGGTGACGATCGACAAGAGCGGAAACATCCTCGTCGATGAGAACAAGCTGCGCTACGAGGAATTCCGGGCGAGCTTCAAGGCACTGGCGGCGCGGCGAGGGCGCGGCGGCATCTATCTGCGTGCCGACAAGGGAGTGCCGTACGGCACCGTCGTGCAGGTACTCGCGATCATGCGCGCAGCAGGTGTCGGCGATGTGGGGCT
>DATHJR010000153.1:0-4973 GCA_035286525.1 Gemmatimonadaceae bacterium
TTCTTGCTCGCAGACACCCTGGAGCGGGCGCTCGTGCTGCGCGGGTGGTGCGCGTTGCGCCGCGTGTGCCGCTCGCGACGGTTCCAACCCTTCGCCGCGTCCGAGCGGAACGACGCCGGCATCGCGATGGTCTGCGCCGGAACATCGGTGACTGCGATCGCGGCGGCATCGGTGAGATCGGCGCGCACATCCGCGATCACCTGAGCCGGCCGACGGGCCCGCGCCGCGTGCACGCGATTGGTCAGCAGGATCACGAACATCTCGCGGTCGGGGTCGATCCACAGCGACGTTCCCGTGTAGCCGACGTGGCCGAACGAGCCCTCGCTCATGAAGCGACCCGAGCCCCACTGGCCGTCGGCCATCGCCCAGCCCAGCGCGCGACTGCCCGCGGCGCGAGTGGTGAACAGCTTGACGGTGGAATCGCTCACGATGCGAACGCCCTTGTACTCGCCGCCCTCGAGAATCATCTGCGCGAAGATCGACAGGTCCGACGCGGTGCTGAACAGGCCAGCGTGTCCAGCGACGCCGCCGAGCGCGTAGGCGTTTTCGTCGTGCACCTCGCCCTGCAGCGGATAGCCGCGCGGCGGGGAGACCTCGGTTGGGGCGACGCGCGACTTCACCGAGTCGGCCGGCTTGAAGAACGTGTTGACCATGCCGAGCGGCGCGAACACGCGCTCGTGCAGGAAGACGTCGAGCCCCTGACCCGTGACGCGCTCGACCATCATGCCGAGGGTGATGGCGCCGAGGTCGGAGTAGATGTAGCACTGGCCGGGCTTGCACTCGAGCGGTGCGTCGAGCACGACTTGCCGCGCTTCGGCGGGAGAGTGTGCGATGCGCCAGAGGTCGCGATCCGCCGGCAGTCCCGAGCGATGCTCGAGCAGCTGGCGAACGGTGACGGAGTCCTTGTAGCCGCCGGTGAACTCGGGGAGATACGTGACCACGGGCGCGTCGAGCTGGATGCGCCCTTCGTCGAAGAGGATCATGACGGCGGTGGTGGTGCCGATGACCTTCGTGAGCGACGCGAGATCGTAGATGGTCTCGGTGGCCGAGACGCGGCTGCTGGAGGAGACCCAATCGATGTGGCCGAAGCCCTTCTCCCACACGGCTGCTCCCTTGCGACCGACGACGACCGCGGCGCCAGGAAATCCGCCGGCCTTGATACCGCGGGTGACCACGCGATCGATAGTCTCCAGGCGCTTCGCGGACATGCCGACGGTGGCGGGTGCCGCAACCGGCAGCCCTCCGTCAGCAACAGCGAACATGGCGACCACGATCAGCGATGTGAGCACTAAGCGACCCCTCTGAAAAACGAATGTGAACCAACCACTCCAGGGGAGCGGCAGGATCACTTACACAGCCTACTGTGATTCGGGGCGGGATGTTCCAGCGAGGCGCTGAGAACCGCCACATAATAGTCCAATCCCCTCTATTGGCAAGACGAGGGCCCGCACTCACCGTCACTCTAAAGTGCTATAATGTTTTGCGGCGACGCTGGGGTGACGAATTCGGGGGCTAAGAGCGAGTGTGGTGGTGCCCATTCAAGCAAACGGTCCTGTCATCGTCGCGCTCGCACATCAGTCGTTGCGCGAGGTCATCGAGCTCGGAGTTACTTGACGGAGCCCGGCGGAAGCGAGTAGAGCAGCTTCATCGTCGCGCGATCCGCTTCGCTCAGATCACGCACCCGTACACGCGACGTCATGATGTTCGCGGTGTCGGCCGTGTGATCGAGGCCGAGCAGGTGGCCGACCTCGTGGAGCGCGATTGCACGAACGGCCTTCGCGTCGAGCAGCTCGCCCGCGTTGTGGTGAAGCGCGAGCGTGATGTTGGCCGTCACGATCCACCACTTGCCGTCGCGGGCCCAGATCGTCTTGCCGCTGATCGGCGAGTCGAAGTGGTCGATCCAGCTGACGTGGACGTCGGCGTCGGCCGAGTCGCGCACGAACGTGAAGCGCACGGGAATGCCGAGGCCAGCCCACTGGTCGAAGGCATCGCGAACGCGATCGGGGTACGTCGGGTCCCAGCCCTCGATCGCCGCGTTGCTGCCGACCCAGACGCGCACCGGAGTCGTGATCCGCTCCGGCCAACGCGCCAGCGCCGAGTCGCGCTCGCCGAGGATCTCGCCAATGTACGTGCCGTTCTCGCCGAGCTGAATGCGGCGGCGAATGTCGAGCACGTCACGCGTCTTGGCGTCGACGTCGGCCGCGAGTGCGGCGTTCGCATCCGCGTCGACATCGGCGATCGATGCGGCGTTCTCGGTGGTGTGGTTCGCCGTGCGGCGCGCATGCCCGCGAGCTGCCGGTGCGAGCGACGCCGCCTGAGTCGTGGCGGTGATCGCACGCGTGTGCATCGCCTGCACGCCGACGAAGCCGAGTACAGGAATGAGCAGCAGTACGGGAATGAGATCGGTGCGCTTCATCGCGTGTCGATCCTACGAGTGAACGGCGGGCAGATTTGGCATCGTGGGTAAGACGAACGAATTAATGCAAGGGAACGGATGCATCGCTCCGTTACACCACAGCGGTAAGGAAGGCCGACGCGCACGCACAAATCATTATTGGTTCTGTGTATTTTTTGCTGGGCGCAGGAGCAGAATTCCGAGAGGTAGGGCCAGCGAGGTGATAGAATGGTGCAACCGCGTGACGTTGCGGTGATCGTCGGGAGCCTTCGCAGGGAATCACTCACGCGGAAGGTGGCGATGGCGCTGAAGGGAATCGCGCCGGCGTCGCTGGCGCTCGACATCGTCGAGATTCGCGACCTGCCGATGTACGATCAGGATCTCGAGACCGATACGCCGCCGAGGGAGTGGGTGACCTTTCGCGAGCGCATCAAGCGATGCGACGCACTGCTGTTCGTGACGCCCGAATACAATCGCTCGGTGCCGGGCTGTCTGAAGAACGCGGTCGACGTCGGCTCCAGGCCGAGCGGCAAGGGCGTCTTCTCCGACAAGCCCGGCGCCGTAGTGAGTGTGACCCCCTACGGACTCGGCGCGTTCGGTGCGAATCATCATCTGCGGCAGGCGCTGGTATACGTGAACGTGCTGACGATGGCGCAGCCCGAGGCGTACGTGTCTCAGGCCGGCGATCTGGTGGATGCGGATTTCAGGATTACGAGGGACGCGAGCAGGGAATTTCTGACGTCGTTTCTGAAGGCGTTTGCTGAGTGGATCGAGCGGACGCGGAAGCGGTAGGTATGCGGGCGGGAAAGCGGGTGGGGCGGGGGTGGAGATGGGTCAGGAGCGTGTCGCGCGGCCCTCCAGCTTGTCGCTCTCGTCGCGCATCTCGAGCGCGGTGGCGCGACCGTTCGTGCGGGTGAACTCGAAGATCATGTCGGGGCGCATCACCTCGTAGATGGCACCCTTTTCGTCATAGAGACCGGGAGCGAAGGCGTCGGGGCCGACGCGAATGAGAGCAAACGTCTTCATGTAGTCGTCGATCGGGTCGAACGCGCCCTTCAGGACGCCCTTGTCGTAGGAGACGACGAAGTGGTCCTGCGATTTCTTCGCCGAATCCTCCTTCGTCATCGGCTCGAAGAGGTAGCGCCCGAGGTACGGCGCGGCGTCGCCGGCGGGGAGCCCGTAGGCGAGCGACGGCTCGACCTCGGCTTCGACGGTCACGCGGGAGTTCACCCACGACATCGCGATCGTCGTTCCGGTGGCGCGCACATCGGGAAAGGACCACGTGAGCACCTCGGTGGACGGCACGCTCTGCGGCTTCACGGCAAAGCGAATCTGAGAGGCCGTCGAGTCCGGGTGTACCATATGGTAGAGCTTCGCGCGCGGATCGAGCACGAACGTCCACGGTCCGGATTTCCGAACGACGAACCACACCGAGTACTTCCCCTTGGGTATCGGGTGGCCATCCAGCCTGATGTCGCGGCTCGTCTCGAGCGTCGTCGCCCAGTTGGCGCCGGGCGTCCACACCTCGTCCCACTTCACGTCCTTCGTGCCGAAGATCGCATCGCGGCCGCGGAGGCGCGGGCGGGAGTACTCGATGGTGATCTTCGTGCCGTCCACGGTCTGCGACACGGAGGCGGCTTCGCTCGCGCGGATCTGCGCGAAGGCGGCGGCCGGACTGAGTGTGACGACGAGGATCGCGCGGGCGAATCGCGCAGCGTGCATCGGGGAGCTCATCCGAACTTGGCGTCGATGGCCGCACGAATCTCATCGAGCGACTTGCCGGATTTTTTGAGGCGGGCAGCGAGGCGCGCCTGGCCCTGACACGTATGGCACTCGCGCGCCATCGCCTCGCCCTCGTAGCAGGAGAGGAGGGAGCGGTAGCCGGGAAGCTCGGCGCAGCCGCAGTGGCAGCGGATGCCGTCGGCGATCTCCGGCATCTCGCGCACGGAATCGAAGAGCGGAATGAGTGCGGGGACGTCCGCGAGCTGCTCCTTCGTGGCGACCTTCGCGCCGGTGATCCCTGGACGGGGATCGGGATGCTGCGGTCCGCGCGCGCGGAGATCTCGGGCGTACGCGTGCGCCAGCACCGGCGCGCCGACGATCGCCGCGAGCATGCCGGTTCCAGTGAAAATGAAGGCGCGACGGGAAATCTGCGTCATTGGCGCCAAGTAATATGTTGCGCGAGTCAAACGAGCAAGAGTTTTTTCGCTCGCGCATCGCGCGCCCCTGCTTTACGATTCGTGAACCTCGAACGGATACCCGCGTGAACAATTCATTCAATCGATTGAATACCTGTGGCGCACTGGTGGCCGCCGTCGCCGCCACCGCGTGCGCTCACGGAGCCGCGAAGCCGGCGGCCGGCGCCAGCATCAACGCCGTCGCACCGGTCACCGCCGCCGCTCCGCTCGACACCCCGATCACCACCATCGCGACGCTCGTGTCGCGGCTCGAGCTCGAGAAGTACAAGGCGACCGTGAAGGGGCTCACCCAGTTCGGCGATCGCCGGCAGGGCACCGATCGCAATCGCGCGGCCGTCGATTGGATCGAAGCGCAGCTCAAGAGCGACGGGTGTCCGACC
>DATHJR010000154.1:0-2563 GCA_035286525.1 Gemmatimonadaceae bacterium
CGGCAGGTGAAGGCGCTGGCGGGCCACGTCCGCGACAAGCTCAAGGACGCCGGCGCGACGATCCTCGGCACCGAGGGCGAGGAGGTCGGCGAATGGATCCTCGTCGACGCCGGCGACATCATCGTGCACGTGATGCAACCCGCCGTCCGGGCGTATTACAACCTCGAGGAGCTGTGGGCGCCGCCGGCGTCCATGCGGCGCGCCGCATCGGCCGCATGAACTCGCTTTCCTCGCGCACTTGAGACTGCGCGTCGTCGCGCTCGGGCACCGGATGCCGGGCTGGGTTGGCGCGGGATTCGACGACTACGCGAAGCGCCTTCCACGCGAGTGGACGCTCGATCTCGTCGAGCTCAAGCCCGAGCCGCGCGAGCGAGGCCGAACGGTTGATCAACTCCTCGCTGCCGAGGCGTCGCGTATTGCCGCGGCGTGCAGCGGCTTTCGCATTGTCGCGCTCGACGAGCGCGGCGCTGTATGGTCGACGCGCGATTTCGCGACGCACTTGCGCGGATGGCGGGAAGCCGGGCACGACATCGTCTTCGTCATCGGGAGCGCCGACGGACTCCATGCCGACATCAAGACGCATGCCGCAGCGATCGTCACGCTGTCGGCGATGACGCTTCCGCACGGCCTCGTTCGCGTGCTGCTCGCCGAGCAGATCTACCGCGCCTACAGCGTCCTGTCCGGTCACCCGTATCATCGCGGCTGACCTCCCAGGCGAACAGAATGAGCGCTCCGCAACTGTATCTCGCATCGAAGAGTCCGCGGCGCGAGCAATTGCTGCGACAGCTCGACGTCGAGTTCGAGACGCTGCACCTTCGCGAGGCCGTCGGCCGCGAGCGCGACGTCGTGGAGAAAGCGCTCGATGCCGAGCCGGCGTCGCACTACGTCGAGCGGATTGCGCGCACGAAGGCGCAGGTCGGCTGGGATCGCATGCAGAACCGCAAGCTCGCCGAGCGCCCGGTGCTCGGCGCCGACACCGAAGTGGTCCTCGATGGCGATGTGTTCGGCAAGCCGCGCGATGCAGGCGATGCGACCGCGATGATCAGGCGCCTCTCCGGACGCACGCACCAGGTGGTGACTGCGGTTGCGGTGCGCTATCGCGAGCGCACCGAGGTGGAGGTGTCGCTGTCGAAGGTCACGCTGCGACGACTTGGCGCAGCGGAAATCGAACGCTACGTCGCGACGGGCGAACCGCTCGACAAGGCCGGCGCATACGCCGTGCAGGGACGCGCGGCAGCCTTCATCTCTCGCCTCGAGGGGAGTTACACCGGCGTCGTCGGTCTGCCGTTGTACGAGACGGCCGCACTCCTCGCCCGTGTCGGCGTGCGCGTGCTATAAGCGACGCTCCGCTTTCCGGGGCGTTCAAGGGGTCAGCGGCGTTGCAAGCGACTCCGACCCCTTGAACGCTCGAGCACCCGATGCCGCACGAAATCCTGATCAACGTAACGCCGCAGGAAACGCGCGTTGCGATGCTCGAGCAGGGCGTCGTCCAGGAATTGCACATCGAGCGAGCGAGCGCCCGGGGGCTGGTCGGCAACATCTGCCTCGGCCGCGTCGCGCGCGTGCTGCCCGGCATGCAGAGCGCATTCATCGAGATCGGCCTCGAGCGGGCGGCGTTTCTGCATATCGCCGATATCTGGGAGCATCGCCAGAACGACGAGCATCGTCCGATCGAGCGCATCCTGCGCGAAGGGCAGACGCTGCTCGTGCAGGTGATCAAGGATTCGATCGGCACGAAGGGCGCGCGGCTCTCCACGCAGCTCTCGCTCGCGGGACGCCTGCTCGTCTACCTGCCGCAGGATTCGCACATCGGCATTTCGCAGCGGATCGGAAACGAACAGGAGCGCGAAAGCCTGCGCGGCAAGTTGCAGACGCTGCTGCCCGAAGGCTCCCCGGGCGGCTTCATCATCCGCACGATGGCCGAAGCAGCCAGCGAGCGCGAGCTCGCGGCGGACATCGCCTACCTGACCAAGCTCTGGCGCGACCTGAACGAGCGCGCGGCACTGGTTCCGGCGCCGACGCTGCTCTACCAGGACCTGAACCTCGCCCAGCGCGTGTTGCGCGACATGTCCACCGACGAGACCTTGCGTGTCGTCGTCGATTCGCGCGAGACATTCGCGCGCCTGCAGCAGTTCGCGCGCGAATACACGCCGGCGCTGACCGACCGCATCGAGCACTACGAAGGCGAGCGGCCGCTCTTCGATCTGCACGGCGTCGAGGACGAGATCGAGAAGGCGCTCGCGCGCCGCGTCGAACTCAAGTCCGGCGGCTACCTCATCATCGACCAGACGGAAGCGATGACGACGATCGACGTGAACACCGGCGGCTTCGTTGGCGGGCGCAGCTTCGACGAAACGATCTTCAAGACGAATCTCGAGGCGGCGCAGGTGATCGCGCGGCAGCTAAGAATGCGCAACCTCGGCGGCATCATCATCATCGACTTCATCGACATGGAGAACGCCGACCACCGCAACGCCGTGCTCGCGGAGCTCGGCAAGGCTCTGGAAAAAGATCGCACGCGCCTGACGGTGAACGGATTCACGCAGCTCGGACTTGTCGAGAT
>DATHJR010000155.1:0-8423 GCA_035286525.1 Gemmatimonadaceae bacterium
CGCGCGGATCCGACGGCGGCGCGCGGATGGTATCACGGCTTCCGCGTGCTCGGTACGAACGTCCCCGGAATTCTCACTGCCGGCATGTTCCACCGGGCTGGAAAGAACGTGTTCTGGGATGTGCACGACCCGGAGCGCACGATCGTTCTCGAGCTGGATCACGAGTTCTACGACCAGCTCATCATCGAAGTACCGGACCCGGCGAAGGCCGTGGCCCTGCTTCAGTACAGGATTGGCTCGGCGCGCGACGAATAGTTCGCGGGCCTGCCGCATCGGCCGGTGCCAAGCGTACCGGAGAAGGCTATCTTTCAAGTGACTCATGACCACACGCTACGCCCGGTGACCACACCCCGCCGCCCTCGTCGTCCCCGCCGTCGCACGACTGGCGCGCCGCGTCCGACCTCGCTCCCCACCAGCCGAAATGCCTATCAGGCCACGCGCGAATGGCTGCTGGCGCGACACGGCTCGGTGTGCGCGTACTGCGAGCGGCGATTCGACGCCGAGCTGATGACGCTCGATCACGTGACGCCGCGCCGCGGGCAAACCGCCTACGACCGCCGCGACAACCTGGTGCTCTGCTGCCCCGCGTGCAACGCGCAAAAGGCCGACCAGCCCTTCCTCGCCTTTCTGCTCGCGCGCCGGGCGCGCGCCGCCAGCCTGCTACGATACGGGGAGCATCTGAGCCCGATGCTCCTGCAGCTCGCGCGAGAGATCGCGGGACCCGAAGCATCCGCGCGCGCCTCACGCCTCGCGGATCCCGATTATCCGTATGCCGACTGAGGCTCCGCCCGCCACCGACCGGCAGCTGAACAAGCTGCTCGACCATCTGGAGTGGGCCGACCGGCGCGTGCTCGACTCGCTACTCGCGATGCCGCATCCGGACGCGCGCGCCCTCGACCTCTACGCGCACGTTCTGGGCACCGAGCACGTGTGGCTGTCGCGCATTTTGGAGCGCACGCCCCGCGAAAAAGTCTGGCCGCAGCTCTCGCTCGAGGCGGCAGCCATCCTCGCGGCCGAAAACGCCGCCGCCCTGCGCGCGCTTCTCGCGTCGAATAGTCCCGACCAGCTGCAGCGGCGAGTGGCCTACACTAACAGCGCCGGCCTCGCGTTCGAGTCGACGGTGGAGGACATGCTCCTCCAGGTAGTGCTTCACGGCTGCTACCACCGTGGACAGGTTGCGCTGGTCGTACGGGGCGCGGGCGCCGAGCCGTCGCCCACCGATTACATCGCCTTCGTGCGTGGTGCGCCGGCCGCAGTCACTCCGCGGCCATCCCGCTAACCCGTCGCTCCAGTCGGACCAGAGATACACGTCACATCCTCGCGGCGAAGAGACGGCTACGGGCGCGCCTGGATGAGCGCACCTCGCTCTGTGAGGCCCCTGCCAGCAAAGCGTGCGTCACCGGTGAAAGCGGACACGCCTGTGTAACGCTCGCGACGGCTGGCGGAGCGACCGAGTGTGGCATAGTGTAGCGAGCGCTCGTACACGATCCCTACGCCAACCGAGGTCTCAGATGAACGGAATGTCCGTGTTCCTTCTCGCGCGCTTCATTCACGTGGTCGCCGGCGTCATCTGGGCGGGCGCGCTGATATTCATCCCCTGGTTTGTGCTGCCGGCCATACGCGCGACGGGACCCGCAGGCGGAACTTTCATGCAGCAGATCGTGCGCGTCCAGAAGCTGCCGTTGTACCTCATGACCCTGATGGCGCTCACGATCTTGTCGGGGCTGTCGCTCTTTTGGCTCAACGTCCGTGCCTCCGGTGAAGCGTGGATGCACACGGGGCCCGGCCGGACATTTTCACTCGGCGGCGCGCTCGCCATCCTGGCCGCGCTGCTCGGGATAGTCGTCAACATGCCGACGGCCGGCAAAATGTCTGCGATCAGCGCGTCGGTGCAGGCATCGGGTGCGCCGCCTTCCGCCGCACAGGCCGCCGAGCTCGCGCGACTTCAGAATCGCCTCAATCGCGCGGGTCAGGCCGCCGCAGTTCTCGTTCTGCTCGCGGTCGCCTGCATGGGCGTAGCTCGCTACATCCCCTGATGATTCGTGCGGTGATGTCGCGCACGCCGTCATCGCGCTGCTTCTCGCCGCGCGCGCCACGCGTCCGTCTACCATCTGATCGGGAGGTGCCATGTTTCGCTATTCAGTGATGGCCGTGACCGGACTGGTCGTACTGATCGTCATGGTGCTGCTCGTCGGATCCTACCTTCCGGTGAAGCATCAGGTCACGCGCGAAGCCACCTACCGGGCGACACCCGTGCAGCTGTTCGCGCTCATTCGCAATGTGGACGACTACCCGTCGTGGCAGAAGTCCGTGTCGAAGGTCGAGGTGCTTCCTGACGTCGACGGCAAACCGCGGATGCGGGAGACCAACAGCGGCCAGACGGTTACCTATGAGCTCAGCGACATCGTGCCGAATCAGCGGATGGTGAGCCGCATCGCGGACAAGGATCTTCCATTTGGCGGAAGCTGGACGTACGAGCTGATCCCGGGTCAGTCTGCCGATGCGAGCACGCTACGCATTACAGAGAACGGGGAGGTCTACAACCCGGTCTTCCGCTTCGTCTCGAGATTCGTGATGGGGCACAGCGCGACGATCGACAAATATCTCGAGGCCGTGGCGACGCGCTACCCGAGGCTGCCGGGCGCGAGCTGACGGCTGGCGCTCAGACTCCGCCGTACCACTCGTAGCCCTGATCGCTCCAGTAGCCGCCGTTCCTTTGTGGCAGGAACACGATCTTCGTCAGATACTTCGTGTTCTTGTAGCCGAGCTTCACGGGCGAGTGCACGCGCGCGGGAGCGCCGTGCGCCGCGCCGAGCAGATGACCATCCATGGCGAAGGTGATGAGCGTCTGCGGGTGCATCGCGCTCTCCATGTCCCAGCTCTCGTGGTAGTCATCGTCAAACGACTGGAAGTCGACGTAGGCCGCGTCCGGCTTCACGCCCACCACGCGCGCGATGTCGCTGAGCCGCACTCCCTGCCACACCGCGATCGCGTTCCACCCTTCGACACAAAAGTGGTCCACGCGCTGGCTGCGAAAGGGAAGTCGCCTGAGATCATCGAGGGAGAGCTTGACCGGGTTGTTCACCAGCCCGCTCACCTCGAGCGCCCAGGGGCCGCGCACGCGTTCATCCCATACGGGGACGGTGTTCGATATGAAGTACGAAGGGAAGGCCGAGCCGGCAATTCTTGCGTTGCTCTTCGCGCCATCCATCGATGCGTGGTGAAAGAGCGATCGCTCGACGCCCTCGTTTCTGTGCTCGGCCAGGTCGAGCAGCCGCTGCGCGCGCGGGGAACGGTCGATGTTGCATGCGGCGAGAAAGGCCGCCGTGAGCGAGAATCCGCCCGCGCTCAGAAAGCGTCGGCGATCCACGTCAGTCTCCCTGCGCCACGCGTTTTCGCCAGCGCGGGAGGAGATGATAGAACGGGCGCGCGTTCCGTGCTTCGGGAGAGAGGTCCTCGCGATAGCCGCCCGTCACCATCGACTGAATCGAATATGGATCCACAGCGAACACCATGAAGATGTGCGCGAAGGACAGCACGACCAGCGCGACCATCGTCATGAAGTGCCAGTAGCGCGCCCACACGAAGCCGCCGAACAGCGCCGTGATCCATGCGAGCTGCACCGGTTTCCAGATTGCGAGCCCGGTGAGCACCTGCACGATCGCGAGCAGCGGCAGCGCAAAGTACGTCGCTTTCTGCATCGCGTTGTGCTTTCCCTGTCTCGGGTGCTTCGGAGTGACGAACAGGTAGAACTTGATCATCGCGAGCGCATCGCGCGCGTCGCCATGGCGCGGCACGAGGTCGCGCCATTCGCCGTGGAGATAGATGAATGACAGGTAGACGAGCCCGTTCACCACGAGCACCCACATCATCGCGAAGTGCCAGTGACGCGCGCCGCCGAGCCATCCGCCGAACGTCAGGGCGTCAGGGATCGCCTTGTGCTCGAACGGATAGCAGCAGAACCGCTCCCCTTTCCGTGCGAAGGCGGGGTAGGCGTTGAAGATTCGAAGACCGCTTCCCACCATCAGCGTCAGCGCGATCGCATTGACCCAATGCGTCACGCGGACGATCCAATGGTGGCGGCCCGTCACGGCTTGTGGGCGGACGACTTCGAGGCTGACTTCGAGAACAGGCTGTCGTACTGGCCGTACCCGGCCTTATCGAGCTGGCTGGCCGAAATGAACCTGAGCGACGCGGAGTTCATGCAGTAGCGAAGGCCGGTAGGCGCAGGTCCGTCGTCGAAGACGTGACCGAGGTGCGAATCGGCGTGCGCGGAACGAACCTCGGTGCGGTCCATGCCGATGCTGCGATCGTCCTTCGACTTGATGTTCGACGGCTCGAGCGGCTTCGTGAAACTCGGCCAGCCCGTGCCCGACTCGAATTTGTCGAGGGAGCTGAACAGGGGCTCGCCGGAGACGACGTCGACGTAGATGCCCGGCTCGTGATTATCCCAGTACTCGTTGTGGAATGGCGATTCCGTCCCCGCCTTCTGTGTGACGTAGTACTGCTCCGGGGTGAGCTTCTTTTTCAGATCGCCATCGCTCGGCTTGGTATAAGTCATCTTTTTCGCTTCAGTGGCTTGAGTCAGGGTCGTATCCAGCTGTGCGTCCGTCAATACGACGGGCTGGCGCGCGGTTCCATTCGCCTCGCGCGTGGCGGAGCGGCTACTCAGGGTGAGGGCAACGATGCCCACTGCGGCCAGTCCGACCGCCAATCCGAATCCATTCATATCACCGCCCCGCAGAGGAGTCCATATCTATATTAATACAGCCTTGTACCGAAGGGTTCCAAGCGAACAGTGGCCGGCAGGCAAGCGTACCGAACGGGGTGCCCAAGCGCCATACTATGCACTCGGGCACGCCGTTCCACACCTCCAGCCGCCGGACTCGTGAATCCACGTTCGATACGCCTCCACCGGTATGCCGGATTCATCGCGCTCGCGCTGGCAGCGTGCACCGGCGGCCGCGCCGTCAACCACAACATGACTGACATGCCCTCCGCTCATGGCTCGACGGCGGCAAGTGCGGCCGCGATCGACGCGATTCTCGCGCCCTACAATTCGCCGAACGTGCCGGGAGCGAGCGTGGTCGTGCTTCGCGGCGGCGAGGTGGTGTACGAGCGCGCCTTCGGCAGCGCGGACCTCAAGGCGCACACGGCGGCCACAGTGCACACCGACTACCGGCTCGCGTCGCTCACAAAGGCTTTCACGGCGATGTCGATCATGCTGCTCGTGAAGGATGGGAAGCTCCACTACGATGACCGCGTCATGGATGTGCTCCCCGGCTTTCCGGCGTACGCGCGCGACATCCGCATTCGCCACCTGCTCACCCACACTTCGGGGATCGTCGACTACGAGGACTTCGTTCCGGATTCGCAGACGACGCAGCTGAACGACGACGACGTGCTCGAGCTCGTGCATCGCACGGACACGCTGAACTTCGCGCCCGGCTCCGCGTATCACTACAGCAACTCGGCCTACGTCCTGCTCGGACTCATCGTGGCGCACGCATCGGGGATGCCGTTTCCGAAGTTCCTCCACGACAGGATCTTCGCGTCGCTCCACATGGACTCGACCGTCGCCTACGTGAAGGGAACATCCACGGTGCCCAACCGCGCGTACGGATACACCGGCGATTCCTCCGGCCACTTCTCCCGCACGGACCAAAGCTCGACCAGCGCCACGCTCGGCGATGGCGGCATCTATACGTCGGTGACGGACATGGTGAAGTGGAACGACGCGCTCGATCACTCGACGCTGGTGGACGCCGCGACGATGCACGAGGCGTGGTCGCCGACGAAGCTCACGACGGGGAAGGAGAGCGGCTACGGCTACGGCTGGTTCGTTGCGACGGTGAATGGCGAACTGCAGCTGCGCCACCACGGCGAGAGCACCGGCTTCACCAACGCGATCCTCAAGTATCCGCAGCGCAAGCTCACGGTGATCGTGCTGACGAATCGCACCGGCGGGGGTCCATGGGACATCGCCGATCGCATCGCGGCGCTCTATCCGAATTGAACCGACAGTTGCGCTAACGCAGTGAACTCCTCCGCCGCGCTCGTCCATCTCCTCGGCTTTTTGGCCGGGATCGTCCTCTACGCGATGCTCGGCGTCATGACGCTGCGCTCGGGACGGAGTGGCACGGGGAGCGGACGCGCGGTCGATCGCATTCCACTTGCGACCTCCGGACTCGGCTTGCTGTGGAATGCCGGCGCGCTCGTCATCTATGGCACACGCGACTTTGGTGGTGCGCCAAACGCGTGGTTCGAAGCGGCGGCGTTCGCGGCGCTCGGGTTTCTGCCGGCGGTGGTGGTGCACTCGTCACTCCAGGCGCAGGAGCGTCGAAGTGCGCGGATACTGATCGGCTCGGCGTACGCGCTCAGCGCCGCGGGCGCGCTGCTCCAGCTGCGCGCGGCTTACGCGCATGAGGAGATCCCGTCGTCGCTGGCGCTGACGATGCTCACGGCGGGCTACATCGCGGTGATCGCGTTGCTCGCGCTCCTCGCGCCGAAGGGACCGCGCGCCGGGTGGACGCTCACCGCGGTCGCGCTCGCGGCGTTCGCGGTGATGGCGTTGCATCTGCAGCGACACACCAGCGGCACCGAGAGCGTGCCGATCGAGCTCGTGGGCCACCACGCGTCGCTGCCGCTCGCGCTCGTGATTCTTTACCAGGACTATCGCTTTGCGCTCGCCGACATCTTCCTCAAGCGCGTGCTCACACTGCTCGCCGTCGTGCTGCTCGCGGGGCTGCTCTACGCGTTCGTGGCCGTGCCCATGGTCCTGCCGAATCTCGAGACGGGCAACGGCGCATCCTGGGCCGTGAGCGCGCTGATCGCGCTGTGGGTGGTCACCGCGTTAGCGTATCCTCCGCTCGCGCGCGCCATCAACAGATTCGTCGACCGGATCGTGCTTCGTCGCGCGGATTACGAGAAGGTGCGCGCGGACGTGGCGACCGCGATCGCGGAACGGTCGAGCGCGCCCGCGATTCTTGAAGCGGTGTGCGAGCACATCGCGCCGGCGATGTCGGCGCGCGCTGTCGCGTGGTCGTCGGTTTCGGAGCTTCGAAGTGCCGCACCGCCTGCAGCGAGCCTCGTGACCACGACGCGCGCGGGAGAGGCGACCGTGTTCGTACCCACCGCGGACGCACCGTCGTATCAGATCACCGTGAGCAGGCTCACGGGCGGCCGCCGGCTCCTCTCGGGCGACCTCGCACTGCTCGAGACGCTCGCGCTGCTCGCCGCGCGCCGCATCGACGCGGTGCGCGTGAACGACGAGCGGCACCGGCGCGACCTGCGCGAGCGCGAGATCGTGCAGCTCGCCGCCGAAGCCGAGCTCTCGGCGTTGCGCGCGCAGCTCAACCCGCATTTTCTCTTCAACACGCTCACTACGATCGGCCAGCTCATCCAGGAGGCGCCCCCGCGCGCACTCGACACGCTCTACAAGCTCACGGGACTTCTTCGCGCTGTGCTCAAGCGATCCGACGGCGGTTTCGTCACGCTCGGCGAAGAGATCGAGATCGTGCGCACCTATCTCGCGATCGAGGGCGCGCGGTTCGAGGAGCGGCTGATCGTCACCATCGACTTGCCGGCCTCGCTCGCCGAGTTGCCCGTGCCGCCGCTCGTGCTGCAGCCGCTGGCGGAGAACGCGGTAAAGCACGGGATCGCGCCAGTGCAGGCCGGCGGCCGCGTGCGCGTGCAGGCGGCGATCGATGGCGAGACGCTCGTGCTCAGCGTTGCGGACAGCGGCACGGTGGTGCCCGCCGCCGAGCTCGAGCGTCGACGCGGCGCCGGAATCGGCATCTCGAATCTCGAGCGCCGGCTCGAGCGCTACTACGGCGATGCCGCGTCGTTGACGATGCGTAGCTCGGCCGAGCGCGGAACGGAGGTGTGCGTGCGAATCAAGCTATCCGCGATGCGCGCGGGGCCCGAGGCGCGGGCCGGCGCGCGAGAGCAGATCGCATGACCGATCGGCTTCGAGTGGTGATCGCGGATGACGAGCGTCCGGCGCGCACATTCCTGGCGCGACTGCTCGAGGCGTGCGGCGACGTCGAGCTCGTCGGCCAGGCGGCGGGGGGCGCCGAGGCGATCGTGCTCATTGAGTCGGAAAAGCCGGACCTCGCGCTCCTCGACTTGCAGATGCCCGAGGTCGATGGACTCTCGGTGGTGCGCCTGGTCAAGCGGAAGCTGCTCCCACTGTTCGCGTTCGTCACCGCGCACGATGCCTATGCCGTGCGCGCCTTCGAGGCGAACGCCGTCGACTTCCTGCTCAAGCCCGTCGAGCCGGCACGCCTGCGCCAGACGCTCGACCGCGTGCATGCGCGGCTCGCGCACGGTTCGGATCCCGGTGCGGCCGCGGAGCGCGTACGGCTCGCCGCGGCGCAGGCGTCGAGTGGCGACGCGAGTTACTTGCGTCGCATTCCGGTGCG
>DATHJR010000156.1:0-6673 GCA_035286525.1 Gemmatimonadaceae bacterium
TGCCGACGGCGTCCAGCTCACTGTTCCTCGCCGGCTTGTCGAAGGGCTCCAGCACGCCACGACTGCGCAGCTCCGGCAGATCACGATAGAGGGACCGGGCACGGGTCTCGTGTGGCCCGCTCTCGACGTGGCACACTACGTCCCGGGACTGATCGCGGGAATTTTCGGTACGCGCGAGTGGATGGCGGAAATCGGCCGTCGCGGGGGCGTGCGTAGATCGCGTGCGAAAGCCGCGGCCGCGCGACTGAATGGTGCAAAGGGGGGACGACCTCGGAAGTCCGCTTCGCCTCGAGGGTCAGCCGCGGTCCGATCACGGTGACTTGTCCCGGCTTGACAGGCGCGCGTCCACGCGCAATACTAAACCATATGGTTTACTCTCACCGCTCCCTCGACGCCACCTTCTCCGCCCTCGCCGACCCCACCCGCCGCGACATCCTCGCGCGCCTCGCCGCCGGCGATCGCACCATCGGCGAGCTCGCCTCGCGCTTCACCATGTCACTCCCTGCCGTCTCGAAGCACGTCCGCGTGCTCCAGCGCGCCGGACTCGCAACCGTGGAAAAGGAGGGGCGCGTGCGACGCGCCACGCTGCACGCCGCGCCCATGCGCGACGTCCTCGCGTGGGTCGCGCGCTATAAGCAGTTCTGGGAAACGGAGCTCGACCTCCTCGCCGCGTATCTCGAAAACCCTCTACCGACTGATGTCACATGGCCAAAGCAGCCGCCACAGAAACCGCCGCGCCGCCAATCATCGAAATCCGCCGCACGATCCGCGCGCCGCGGCAGCGCGTCTACGACGCGTGGACGAAAGAAGAAGAGCTGAAGACCTGGCACGCACCTGGACCCCTCACCGTGTCGCTCGCCGAGATGGACGTGCGGCCCGGAGGCAAATACCGGATTCACATGCGCGAGCCGAACGGCACGGAGCACCGCGTGTCCGGCGTGTATCGCGAGGTCGATCCGCCCAGGAAAGTGGTCTACAGCTGGGGCTGGGACGGCGACCATCCGGTGAAGGACAGCACGGTCACGATCGAGTTTCTCGAGCGCGGGAACGCCACCGAAGTGGTGCTCACTCACTCCGGAATTTCGCACGACAAGGAGCGCACGGGTCACACCGAAGGATGGACGTCGATCCTCGACAAGTTCGAGGCGCGCTACTCAACGGGGGCTGCATGAATGCCAAACAGCAATTCGCCGAGGCGTTCGCGCGCGAGCATGCGACCACGCGTCGCGTGCTGCACGCGATGCCGGCGAGCAAGAGCGAGTTCAAGCCGTACGCGGAGGCGCCGGTCGCGCGCGTGGTCGCATCGGTCTTCTCGCAGGGCCAGTGGGGCATCGCACAGGCGATGAACGGAGAGTGGACCTGGCCGCCGAAGGGGAAACCCGGCGCGACGGACACGTACGAGGATGTGCTCGCGATGTTCGACGCGACCGGCGCCGCCGCCACCAGCGCGATCGCGGCCGCCGCCGACAGTCGCCTCGACGAGATGGTCCCGTTCATCCGCGGGCCCAAGCGCGTCGGCGAGATTCCCGTGTCGGAGCTCATCTGGTTCATGCTCCTCGACGGCGTGCACCATCGAGGGCAATTCTCCGTGTACCTCCGCGCCGCGGGCGAGAAGGTGCCAAGCATCTATGGACCCACCGCGCACGAGCCCTGGATGTAGCGCGGTAGTGCCGCGCCTTCAAAGCGTGTCTGGGTGCGGAGACGGGCATGTTTCATGTAGCTTTCGCCCGTCCTCACCCCCGGCGGCAGAACGTGGCGGAGTCGGACCCGCAGCACGATCTCCAATCCGAGCTCGGCTCTGGCTACACGCTCGAGCGCGAGCTCGGCCGCGGTGGAACGGCCACGGTCTATCTCGCGCTCGACGCGAAGCATCAACGCGCAGTCGCGCTCAAGGTGCTCCACAGCGACCTCGCCGCGAGCCTCGGCCCCGATCGCTTTCGCCGCGAGATCGCCTTCGCGGCTAAGCTGCAACATCCGCACATCCTCACCGTTCTCGATTCCGGCGAGACAGCGAGCGGGCAGCTCTGGTTCACGATGCCGTACGTCGAAGGCGAGTCGCTGCGGCATCGGCTGGAGCGTCAGCGGCAGCTTCCGCTCGACGATGCCCTCCGCATCACGCGCGAGATCGCGCTCGCCCTCGATTACGCGCATCGGCATGGCGTCATCCATCGCGACGTCAAGCCCGAGAACATCCTGCTCGTCGATGAGCAGGCCATGCTCGCCGACTTCGGCATCGCACGCGGCATACCCAATCGAATCTCCGAGACCATCTCGCCGCTCACGGATGAGGGCACCGCAATTGGGACACCGGCCTACATGTCACCGGAGCAGTCGATGGCCGATCCGACGGTCGATCGAACGACGGACATCTATTCCCTCGGCACCGTGCTCTACGAGATGCTCGCGGGGGAGCCGCCGTTCAGCGGACCGACGGCGCAGGCGATCGCGGTGAAGAAGATGTCGGGAAGCCCGGATCCGGTGCGACGCATTCGACCGAACGTGCCGCCCGAGGTAGATGCGGCGATCGAGCGCGCACTCGAGCCCGCACCTGCGGACAGATTTCAAACGGGAGGCGATTTCGCACATGCGCTCGATGCCAGGAGCCGCGACGCGATGGCTGCGTCGGCGCCCGTCTCCCATCGTCGCCGACGTGTGGGGACGATCGTACTCGCGCTCGCGATCACCGCATTTCTCGCCGCCGGGATTCGTTACGCCTGGCTGCAACATCTGAGAGCTACCGGCGGTGCGAATTCGCCGGGATTCGTTAAGCTCGGCGTTCTCCCCTTCGATACTCAGGGTGACACGGCCAACGCCTACTTCGCCGACGGCATCACCGGCGAGATTCGCGGCAAGCTCTCCGTGCTGCCCGGATTGAGCGTCATCGCGACCACGAGCTCCAATCAGTATCGCCACACGCAGAAAACACCGGAGCAGATCGGGCGCGAGCTCGGCGTGCGCTACCTTCTCACCGGAACGGTCGAGTGGGAGCGCAACGCGAGCGGATCACAGCGCGTGCGCGTAAGTCCGGAGCTCGTCGAGCTGCGCGAGGGGGCGGCGCCGGAAACGCGATGGCGCCAGTCGTACGACACGACGCTCGCCGACGTCTTCGATGTGCAGTCCGCCGTCGCGACTCGCGTCGCGGACAAGTTGGGCGTCGTGCTGACGCAGCCCGCGCAGACGCGGCTCGCTTCGCGCCCGACGCAGAATCTCGCCGCATACGACGCGTATCTGCGCAGCGTTTCGCTCACGGGGCTCGATCACTTCAGCGCTCGCGCCGCGTTGGCATCGGCGAACGAGGCGATTGCCCTCGATTCGTCCTTCGCCGCTGCGTGGGCGCGAAAATCGAGGTTGCATTCGTTTCTCTATCTCTCGACGGTCCCGACGTCAAAGGATTCGGCAGCCGCGCGCGACGCCTCCGAGCGCGCCATTTCGCTGGCGCCGCAGCTTCCGGATGGCTTCGCGGCTCGCGGCGACTACTACTTGTACGTCGCGAACGACGCTACCAACGCACAGGCCGCGTACCTCGATACCAGGAGGCTCGCGCCTTCGATGGCCGATGTTTCGGGCGGGCTCGCGTATTCCGAGGCTACGCAGGGACAGTGGAGCGCGGCGCTCGCGCATTTTCGCGAACAAGTCGCGCTCGATCCGCGCTCGACGCGCGCCGCCCTCGACCTGAGCTGGCTTCTCCTCTCCCTCCATCGTTTCCTCGAGGCGAGGGCCGAAGCCGATCGGGGGCTGAGGATTGCTCCAACCGACGTGAGCCTCATCGATGCACGCGCGCAAACGTTCGCAGCCGAGGGTGACATCGCGGCGGTGCACGCGACAATGCGGAACGTGCCGCCTGGGCAGCCGCGAGCCGCGCTGCTCGTCTTTGCGACGACTCGCTGGACGGACGTATGCTGGAAACTGGACTACGCGGATCAGGCGCTGGTGAAAACAACCTTCACCCCAGCGACCTTCGACGACGATGTGGCCGCGTGGGGAAAGATTCGTGCGCAGCTGTTCTGGCTTTCGAACGACACAGCGCGTGCCCGGCGCTACGCCGACTCGGCGCGCGTGGCCTACGAGGCTCACTTGAAGGCGAGGCCGAACTTCTGGGGGCCGCGCGTCTCCCACGGTCTCATGCTCGCCTACCTCGGGCGCCGCGACGATGCGATTCGCGAGGGCGAGCGCGGTTTCGCCCTCGCGCTCGCGACGGGCGACCCCTATGTGACGATACCCTCGGCGCGCCACGAGCTCGCGCAGATCTATCTCCTAGCGGGCGAGCACGCGCGCGCGATCGCGCAGCTCGACACGCTGCTCGGCGTACCATACTTCCTGACGCCGGAGTGGCTGCGCATCGATCCGACGTGGGCGCCGCTACGAGGCGACGCCGCGTTCCAGAAATTACTCGCGAGGCCGACCCGCCCGTTGAGCATCGCGACGGACCACTAGACCGACGGATCTCCACGCCGGGCGAACCGGCGACTACGGCGTCGCGATCGGTGCCGTCACCACCTTGAATCCATCGCTCGGCTCGCCGAACACCCACGCCAGGTAGCGTTTTCCGGCCTCCGCGGTGAACGACGTCGTGGACGCCGGCGTCTTGCCGTTGCAAGTCAACAGGCCATGGCCACGCGGCGACGTGACGATGCCCAGCGTGTGCGAGCCGGGCGCGACCGGATGGTAGAACGTTCCGGAGACGGACGACGGGATGGTCTTGTAGTGCGCGGCGTCGCCAACGACGTTGCGATCGTTCGGCGCGTGCGGACACGTGCCGTCGATCACGAGATATTGCTCGGGCATCGAGTCGGCGCTCGTGTTCGCCGCGCGAACGACGAGGAGCGCCTGCCCCGCCGGAATCGCGTTCGCGGTGTCCGCCTGCTTCGTGCTCTGCCGCTTCCCCCCCTCCACGATCGTGAAAATCGACACCGATGCGCCGCCGGCGAACCCCTTCGATGGGCCGAGCGCGAGGGAGAGCTGGTCCGTGGGGCCGAAACCGCCGTTGTCGATGTTGCCGCCGAACGGCTTCGTGGCCTTCTTCAGATTTGCCGGAAAGAGATAGAGGTTGCTGGGCGAACCGGCGAAGTTGTCTCCGCCGCGCGGAGAGACGTACGGCGAGATCGTTCCGTACTCGAGGTGGCTGATCAGCGGCGTCATCGACGAATCGGGATCGCGCACGTCGTAGAGATCGAGCGGCCCGCTCGGCTTACCGTCGATTTCTAGTAGATTCGCAACCCGGATCTTGCCCGTGGGCGCGCCGTACTTGTGGCCGCCGCTACTGTGCACAATTCCGGCGGTGTCGCCGAGCTTCGAGAGTGCAGCCGTGATCGAGTCGGCAGTGGCCTTGGAGAGCTTGTCGGATTTCTTGTCGGAGCAGCTAGCCGCCGATGCGAGGACTACGAGGGCGGCACCGAGGCAGGCGGCGTGGACGCGCGTGCGGAATGTTGCGGGCATCGTCACCTTCCGGCGTTGGAGTTGGTGAGCGCCACTAACGTAGCTCGCCGTCGATCACCGCGCGAGCCTGGCGGGGCCGTAGAACGCCGATGAGTCACGTGCGCGTGCACGCGGCTCATCGGCGTCTCTCAGTTGGCTTTCGCTGACCGTGCCGAAGGGAACTTCGCGATGATCGCGTCCGCGGCCTTCGCAAGTTGACGGGCGTACTCGTCGGGATCGGTCGAGACCACCGCGCGCCCCTGGCCGCGCCAGAGCAGCTCGTGGGTGGACGGATCGACCACGTCTACGACGACCGAGCCCTCCTCGTACTCATCAACCTCGGTGCGCCCGCCCCAGAAACGCCGCCAGCCATAGCCGTAGTCCCACGTGCGAACGTCGAGCTTCTGCTGCGCGGTGGCGTAGTACGCCACGTCCATCGACGCGTTGTCCTCCGAGTACTGATAGCCTTTGCTCTCGAGCGCCCTTCTCAGCTCCGCGCGAACGCCCCTGTAAGTGATGGAGTTCTCGAGCATCGGATCGGTGCTGCTGAGCTGCGCACTGCCACGCTGCTTCGGTGCGCGCATCAGGCGAAAGGTGGTTCGTCCGCTGAAGTCCGCATCCGGAGCGACGAGCGTTCGAACCTGCACGCCGTTGCACGCGGACATAGCGAGTATGGTGCTAAACAGAAAAAGCGATGCGCGCACGCGCGCAGATCGCCGGATCGTTTCAAGCGATGGGTTTGCCATTTCCATTCTCCGTCACGCGACACGTTCCATCCTGACGGCGCCCGTGTGACGCCGGCGGATGCACGTGACGGCTGCACCGATCGTGCCCTATCGATGCGTCGGCGTCGTGCGGTCGTCGTCTCTACGTGCCGCGCGTCAGTTCGCTTGCTTCAGGTTGATGTCGCCGTTCACCGTGCGCACTCGGATGAGCGGGCCACCATTACCGATTTTCTGGCGCGCGCGCACGTACTTGCGCGGCGTGCCCTGCGAGGCGTCCCACTCGTTCGTCTCCGTCACGTCGAGCGGCCAGTCGCTCCTGATCTTCGTCGCCTTGCCGAAGTTCTCCGTGTACGCGGTCTCGAGATCGAGCGTCGCATTCGCTCCCTTCGGCAACCGGAGCTCGACGTTTCCGGATCCGGAGCGCACATCCACGGGATGCGCCTCGCCTCCGCCCGTCGTGATCGTGACATCGCCGGCGCCTGTGGTCGCCTTCGCAGCGGCGTCCGCGCGGCCGATGCTGATTCTGCCGGCGC
>DATHJR010000157.1:0-3687 GCA_035286525.1 Gemmatimonadaceae bacterium
CGACCATCGAGAGCCTCCTGGCCCTCGACTATCCCGCCGATCGCCGCCAAATCCTCATCGTGTCCGACGCGTCGACCGACGACACAGATCGCATCGTGTCCGAGTACGCCGATCGCGGCGTCGAGCTGTACCGCGTGGAACAGCGCGGGGGAAAAACGGCCGCCGAGAATGCCGCGGCGTCCTCGCTCCGCGGCGAGATCGTCGTCAACACAGACGCCTCGATCCGTATCCAGCCGCACTCGGTGAAGGCCCTCGTGCGCACGTTCCAGGATCCGACGATCGGCGTCGCCTCGGGCCGCGACATCAGCGTCGGCTCCGAGGCGGAGGGCAACCGCGGCGAGTCCGGCTACGTCGGCTACGAAATGTGGGTGCGCGATCTCGAGACCCAGCTCGGTGGCATCGTCGGCGCGAGTGGCTGCTGTTACGCCGCGCGTGCGCCGATACAGGGCACCGTTCTGCGGAACGATCTCGCCCGCGACTTCGCGAGCGCACTCATCGCGCGCCGGCACGGTCTGCGCGCCGTGTCGGTGAATGACGCGACGGCGGTGGTCCCGCGCACTCCCTCGCTGCGCGCCGAGACGAAGCGCAAGGCGAGGACGATGGCCCAGGGGCTGGAGACGCTGCGCTACGGCGCATCTCTCATGAACCCGTTTCGCTACGGTGCGTTCGCCGTCGCCCTCATCAGCCACAAGCTCGCGCGCTGGCTCGTCTACCTCGGCGTTCCCTTTGGCATGATCGGGATCGCGTGGCTCGCGCTCACGTCGCGCGTCGCGCTGGTGCTTCTGCTGGCAATAATCGTGGGGATAGCGGCGGGACTCATCGCGATGCGATGGCCCGCGGGACGGCGAGTCCCGCTGCCGTTCGCGCTCGCGGGGTTTGCAGTGGCGTCGACGCTCGGTGGACTGAACGCGTGGCTGCTGGCAGTGCGGAGCAAGCGGTTGCCGATGTGGGAGCCCACTCGGCGAGCCGCTATTCCCGAATAGCTACCACCCGCTCCTGCGGAAGATCATCACCGGCAGGGTCTTCGCCATGATCATGAGATCCTCGGCCAGACTCTGACGCTCGAGGTATTCCAGATCGTAGCGGATTTTCGCGCGGACGTCGTCGATCGACGTGTCGTACGTGTGGTTGATCTGCGCCCATCCCGTGATACCGGGGCGCGTGCGCTGGCGAAATCGGTAATCAGGAAGATCCTCTCGCAGGCGAACGAAGATGCTCGGACGCTCGGGGCGCGGTCCAACGATGTTCATGTCTCCCATGATCACGTTCACCAGCTGCGGCAGCTCGTCCAGGCGCGTGCGGCGAAGGATGCGGCCGAGCGGGGTCACGCGCGGATCGTTCCTGGTGGCCCATACGGCGCCCGAACTGCGCTCGGCGTCCGCGCGCATCGTGCGGAACTTGTAGATCGTGAAGAGCGTGCCGCCATGATCCTGCTTGCGCTTGCTGTACAGCGCATCGATGGACTGCGTGCGGCGATCGAGTCCGACGCGCGTCTGCGAATAGACGACGGGGCCACGCGATGAGAGTTTCACGGCGATCGCCACCAGGAGGATCACGGGCGACAGCACGATGAGCGCGAGGGAGGCGAGCGCGACGTTCACGACTCGATTCGCGATCTCGGACCGGCTGCGAACCGTCACCGTGCGAGCAGCCGGCGCGACTCGCCGGTCGGCGCGTCGCGCGATCTCGATTCCGATGGCCGTATCGGAAGCAGGCGCAACGATGCGCGTGCCTCCACTCCGACGGCGATTCGGACTGCGCTCAACGGTGGGTTGCTCAATGGCCTGCGGGATGCTCCACACTTTCGCTGCTCCTTCGCTACTTCCGTTGCTCATCGTCGAGAAAGCACAAGAATTGTGCTGATGAGTCCAACCGTTACTCCAGCTAACGTGCCGATCACCGCCCAGTTTGTCTTGTGTCGCTCGCCGATGAGAATCTGATCCCCCGGTCGAATGTTCAACTGATCCAGTGTAGCTCCTTTCGCAACTTCCTGGCCGAGAAGTGTGGACGAGTAGACCACGTCATTACCGCGCTTAATCTGTGTCTTGTCGACGTCCGCTGTGGTTGTTGGACCACCAGCCATCATGATCGCATCGGCGAGGGCAAGATCTGCCGGGAGCTGATAGTAGCCCGGCTTGCTCACCGATCCCATCACGGCAATGCGGACGAGCGAAGTCGTTTGTACATCCGGTCGCTTGATGTAGCGGAGTAATTGCTTCGTCAGGTAATCCTGCAGCTCCGACCTCAACACACCCTGCAGCGAGATGTCCGGGAGATTGGGCAGCCGAATCACTCGCCCTGCCCGCACCGTGACTGTGTCGCTCACCATCGAATCCGCGCGAACGGAGATGAAAACGCGGTCACCGACATCGAAATCACCATCGCGTAGTCGCGCGCGAATCGTTGCCGCCTGCATCTGCTTCTGTTGGCGTACCGCTGCGTCGGGGGCGGAGGCGGCTTCCTGCTCGGTACTCACCGCCAGCGCTTGCAACTGCTCCCGTGTGGCTTCGACATGAGAAGACTGCGTTGGAGCGAGCATGACTGAAGGGGGCGGCGCCGAATGGTGACAGGCGCTTACACCGCAAACCAACATTGAAATGACCAGGATACCGCGTGTCGAGCTCTGGAGTCGCTCGAGGCTGGAACGAAGTGATGTGTTCATGTACGCGGTGGTCATTGCACCAGCCGTGCTAGAGTGGAGTAGAATGGAACCACAGGATAAATCTTTACGGGGTGGTGACTTGGGTGCGAGCCCAACGGTTGGATGATAGCACGTAGAGTGCCATATGTGGCAATCCCTCGACAATTGCGAGGACGCCGGTCACAGTTTGACGAGAAATCAATACTTGCGGTGGAACGAAATGAATCACATATACTTGCGGACCTCTGTGACGAAGAGCGCATAAGATTTGTGACGCAGATCGCATAGCTCGCGTGTCGCTCTCACATCGTAGATGTGGCACCAGTGCCCCACGCGGCCACGTGCTCGTTTCTCGACAAAATAGCTAAACCCTTTCACAGTAAAGCGTTGACCAACTTTTTAGCATGGCGCATAGGACGTGCAGAGCGTGTGTGTGCATCGCAGCGCGACCACGGCCGCTGCAGCGCTCTCGCTCCAGCCCCCGGAAGTGAATGACGGTAGCCGGCCTGACCCCACGTCCCCCACTCATTCTGCTCGCTAACGAGCACGAATGGGCCGCGCGTTCCCTCGAGACCATCCTCGGTCCGCATGGTTACGCTGTCTTGCGAGCGTACACGGGTCGCCATCTTCTCGGGCTCGTTCGCAGCGCACAACCGGATTTGATCATGGTCGACATGCGCTTGCCGGACATGCGCGGCGTCGACGTGTGTCATGCACTGCGCGATGATCCGCACTTTCCGGAGGAGACTCCAATCGTCTTCACCAGCTCGGGAATGCCCGAGCGTGATGAGCGGGTCGAGGCGTTCAAGGCCGGCGCGTGGGAAGTCGTGAGCCAGCCACTGGATCCGGAAATTCTGCTGCTCAAGCTCGACGCGTTCATGCGCGGCAAGCGGGCGGTCGACCGGCTGCGCGACGAAAGCCTGCTCGACCAGGCCACCGGCTTGTACAACATGCAGGGAATGGTGCGGCGCGCCCGCGAGATGTCGGCGGATGCGCAGCGCCTTCATGCGCCGATCTCCTGCGTCGCCTTTACGCCGGTGGCGACG
>DATHJR010000158.1:0-2989 GCA_035286525.1 Gemmatimonadaceae bacterium
AGCAGGCCGATGGTGCGCACCAACTCGCGCCCGGGCGACGGCGACTACTACGATCTCTCGTTCAGCGGACTCAAGACTGCCGTTCGCCTCGCCACGCAGAAGGTGGATGTGGAGCTTGAGCGTGCGAATATCGCGCGTGGCTTCCAGGATGCGCTCATCGACACGCTCGTGGAGAAGACGCTCCGCGCCGCGAGAGAGAACGGCCGCACGCGCGTCGTACTTGGCGGCGGGGTGGCGTGCAATCGCACGCTCATCGCCCGAATGCGCGAGCGGCTGGCGGAGGTTGGCGCAACCGTCTATGCTCCATCGGCTCGGCTGGCCACCGACAACGCCGCGATGATCGCCCGTGCGGGACTCTTCCGCTTCGAGGCTGGCGAGCGCGCGTCCTCTGCGCTCTCTGCCGTCGCCTCACTCCCCATTCCTGGTTCTCGCTCCGCATGACCGTTCATCATCCATTTTCATATAAACTGGGGATCTTCACCTTTACCGGCTTCGGGATCGCGGTGCTGCTTGCGTTCGCGATCGCGCAGGTCATCTCGCAACGCGAGCTCCAGCGGCGCGGCTACGATCCCGAGCCGATCGGTGATCTCGTCTTCGCCGCCGTCATCGGCGGACTGCTCGGCGCGAAGATCTACTACGTGATTCTCACGCACGACATCACGACGCTCTGGAGCCGCGGTGGCTTCGTGTTCTGGGGCGGCCTGATCGGCGGAATCATCACGGTGTTCCTCATAATCCATCGGAAGCAGCTGAATCCGTGGCGCATCTCGGATGTGGCAGGCATCGGCATAGCGGCCGCGTACTCCATTGGGCGCACCGGATGCTGGGCTGTCGGCGACGACTACGGCAGGCCGTGGACGTCGAGATTCGCGGTCAGCTTTCCAGAGGGGGCACCGCCGTCCACCGCGGGCAATCTCGCGGCCTTTCACTCCTCAATTCCGGCGGGCGTCTCTCCGTCGACGGTGCTCTCGGTGTACCCGACGCAGCTGCTCGAGGTCGTGCTCGGCTTTGTGATGTTTCTGATCCTGTGGCGGCTTCGCGATCACAAGCATGCTGAGGGATGGCTGCTGGGCGTCTACATGGTTCTTGCGGGCGTCGAGCGGTTCGCGGTGGAGTTTCTGCGCGCCAAGGACGATCACATCTTCGGCCCCCTCACGATGGCGCAATACCTGTCGATCCTCTTCATCGTTGCTGGCCTCTTCGTGATGCGCCTGCGCAACGACGTTCATGGCTCGGCCCGCGGCATCTACGCGGTCGCGTGAGCCTCGCGGCAGCGTTGGCGGCGGCGTTCATCATCATCGCCGCACTTCCGGCTCACCGCCTCGCCAAGGGCGCGCGTGACTGCCTGTTGCCTATCGCGTCGCTCACGACGGCGCGCGACACGGCGGCATTCTGCGCCGAGGAGTTCGTGGAGCGAAACGGCTACACTGAGCTTCCGGCAACCTCGGATCGCGACATGATCGCTATCGAGGCGCGCGACCGCGGACGCACGCTCACCGACGCGGTGGAAGCCCGGCGCCGCACCCTCGCGCGTGGCCCCGTGATCGTCTGCGAAGGTGCCAACGGATTCAGCGTCGTCTTTCACGTCTACGATCCGCTGGATTCGAAGTTGGGACACGTGGTGGTGATGGGCCCACAATTCGACGACATGCGACTGCTCGCCGGCTTCGCGCGCACCGACGTGCTGGACGCAGGATGCGTGCGTCGCTAACCCCAACCCCAATCGACAGATGATGGATCGACGTGGTTTTCTCGCCGCCGCACTCGCCGGTGCGGGCACGCTGATCGCGCGGCGCGCCGCTGTGCCCGTGCGCGCTCCCCTCGCGCGGCCGCCGCTCACCGTCTACAAGGATCCGTCGTGCGGCTGCTGCAAGAAATGGGTCGAGCACATGCAGGCGAGCGGTTTCACCGTCACGGCGCACGACGACTCCGACATGGACGCGCTCAAGGATCACTACGGAGTGCCGAGCGGTGTGCGGTCGTGTCATACGGCGCTGGTTGGCAGCTACGTGATCGAGGGACACGTGCCGGCGAGTGATGTCGATCGCCTGCTCAAGGAGCTGCCGACGGCTGCCGGACTCGCGGTGCCGGGGATGGTAGTGGGAAGCCCCGGAATGGAGGGCGGGATGGCCAAGCCCTACACCGTCGTCGCGTTTCAGAAGACGGGCGCCACGACCACATTCGCCTCCCACAGCTGACGCGTGGCGCGCTACTGCATCATCGGCGCGGGCCCGTCGGGGCTCGCCGCCGCGCGTGCACTCTCGGAGGCGGGGCTCGAGTTCGATGTGTTCGAGCGCCACGGCGACGTCGGCGGAATCTGGGATGCGGCGAATGCGAACACGCCAATCTATGCGAGCGCGCACTTCATCTCGTCGCGCACGCAGTCGGCATTCGACGGCTTTCCCATGCCAGCCGACTATCCGGACTATCCCTCGTGGCAGCAGATCCTCGACTACATCCGCTCGTTCGCCGACGCGTTCGATCTTCGCAAACACATCCGCTTCCGTACCTCGGTAGAGATAGCTCAACCGAACGGCAGCACGTGGGACGTCCAACTCGGCACCGGCGAGATGCTCCACTACGACGGCGTGATCGCCGCCGTCGGGCACAACTGGGATCCGGTGATCCCCGAGTATCCCGGCGCGTTCGACGGTGAGGCGTACCACGCGATCGGCTATCACTCCGGCGAGCAGCTCGCGGGAAAAAAGGTTCTGGTGGTCGGCGGCGGAAACTCGGGGTGCGATATCGCGTGCGATGCGGCAACGCAGTCGAGCCAGGCGTGGATCAGCTTGCGCCGTGGTTACCATTTTCTGCCGAAGCACGTGTTCGGCCAGCCGACCGACGCGTTCTTCCATCACGGTCCGCAGATCCCGAACTGGATGGCGCCGTCGCTTCTCGCGGTGCTGCTCCGAATACTCGTCGGCGATCTGCGCCGCTTCGGGTTGCCGAAACCGGACCACCCGCCGCTCTCGACGCACCCGATCATGAA
>DATHJR010000159.1:0-5963 GCA_035286525.1 Gemmatimonadaceae bacterium
TCGGTGAAGCTTCTTCGGGCACCGAGGCCGTCGAGATGATCGAGGAGATACGACCCGACCTGGCTTTTCTCGACCTCCAGATGCCAGAGCTCGACGGACTCGGGGTGATCAAGCTGGTGAAGAAGAGTCGCCTTCCACTCATTGCCTTCGTCACTGCGTACGAGGAATACGCGGTGCGCGCGTTCGAGCTTTCGGCAATCGACTATCTGCTCAAGCCCGTCGAGCCTATTCGGCTTCGCACGACGCTCATGCGAGCGCACGAGCGTCTCGAGCACGCGGATTTCCGAACCGATGAGGCGCGGCGGCTCCGCCTAGCCACCGTCACACTCCAGGCGTCATTGCCGAACGCATTTCTCCGTCGCATTCCGATTCGGAAGCGTGACGAGATCGTCCTGGTGGCGGTTTCGACTGTCTGCTCGATCGTCGCCGATGGCGAGCTCCTCAACCTCACGCTGCTCACGGGCGAGCGACACAGCATCACGTATCGTCTCAAGGATCTCGAGCCGCGCCTCGATCCTTCGCAGTTCGTGCGACTCTCCCGCGGCGCGCTCGCGAACGTGGATGCCATCAAGCGGGTCAGTCCCATGCCGGGAGGGACGTACACGGTGCTGCTCGTGAATGGCCAGTCGATAAACGTGAGCCGGATTCGTGCACGCGTGCTGCGCGAGCAACTGTTTCGCTTGTGATGGGGGCGCAGCTCACCGAATCGCGTGGGCCGCCGTATGCATGTCGGAGGTCAGATGAGCATCCCGTTCCCGCAACTGTCGCCTGTCGCGTTCAGCGTAGGCCCGATTGCCGTACGCTGGTACGGCATCATGTACTTCCTTGGCTATGCGCTCGGAGTGTACCTCGCGCGACGCCGCATTCGCCTCGGTCTCGTTCCCCTGACCACGGCTCAGCTTGATTCGCTGGTCGGATACCTGATCGTCGGCATGCTCGTGGGCGCGCGTGTCGTCTACGCACTGGTTTATCAGCCCGGACACTACTTCTCGACTCCCGCGGAATTTCTTCGCGTCTGGCATGGTGGGCTTTCGTTTCATGGCGCCGTTTTAGGGATGACACTCGCGTGCGTCCTGTTCGCCAGACGGAATCACGTTCCGGTGCTTGCGATCACGGACACGATGGCGCTCGCCGGCACCCCGGGGCTCGCCCTCGGGCGCCTGGGCAACTTCATCAATGGTGAGCTTTTCGGCCGGGTAACCACTGTGCCCTGGGCGATGATCTTTCCAAGCGATCCGCTTCGCCTGCCGCGACATCCATCGCAGCTCTACGAGGCGTTGGCTGAAGGGGTGCTGCTCTCATTGGTGCTCTGGAGCCTGGACCGGCACGCGAGAGAGAAGGGTTGGTATCGACCTGGCTTGGTGTCAGCCGCCTTCCTCGTCGGATACGGCGTACTGCGTTTCGGCCTCGAGTATACTCGGCAGCCTGACTCACAGCTCGGGCTTGTTCTCGGGCCCTTCAGCGCCGGTCAGCTTCTGTGCGCGGTAATGATCGTCTCCGGACTTGCGTGGCTGAAGATCCTCTACCGATCGGCCTCCAGGCTCATCGACGTCCCTTCCGGGACACGAGGATCATGAACGCGCGGGCTCTCCTGGGTGCGACTCTGTTCACGCTGTTCGCGGCTCTCATCGCAATGTTCCTCGCGTGGCCGCGGTCTGGAATGCATGAAGGAAAGCTGACCAGGGTTGCAGATCCCGGCTCCGATTTCGGACGAGGTGTCGTCCTGACCGCAGACAAGGCGCGCTACGTCGTCGTACCGGGCGAAGCGGTCAGCATCACGCTCGGGCCGCGCAGCATACTGGATACGAGCGTGAGTGCGTTTACGCGTGGCCCGTCTCGCGGCAGTGATTCGGATGTCGCGCCCAATTCACGATTGATCGGAACCGCGCGGTTCGATGTCGCGCTCGATTCCAGGCGCTGGTATTCCGTGCGAGTGGGAGAGGTGTTGATCGCGACCACCGGCGCACGCTTCAGCGTTCGCCTGGACCTCGGACATCCGCCGACCACGTCTGTCGCAGTGGAGGAGGGAGAGGTCGCAATACAGAGGGTCGCCAGCGGGTCCAATAACCGTGAGGCGCGGCGCCCGAGCGATTCGGGACTCGTCTATGACCTCGTTGCAGGCAACGTTGGATGGTGGAGCGACAGTCTTCCTCCGCACGTCGTGACCTCGGTACAGCAGGACCAGCATCGACGTAAACTGAGCTCGAGCCCATATGGCCCAGCGCAATGATGAAAATTCATGGAACGAACAGCCGTCGGAGCAGTACGAGTGGTCGAATCCGGTTGACGAAAGTCCTGAATCGCGCGCGCAAGGCACTCAGGATTCCGTTCCGGAGAGGCGTTAGCCCCCGTTTTGGGCGGTTAACCATCTTTTGTCTCGACAGCCTCGGTGCTCCCGATCAGCTTTCCAGCAATGGTTGCCCACGCTCACCCAAAGAGACAGCGTCCGCGTTGGTTCTGGATTGCGCTTGCGATGTTCGCGCTCGCGCAGTTCGACATCGTGGCCGTCGTGCCGTTCGCGGATGCGAACGAGGGAAGGAGCGCGCCGTCGCACGTGGAAGCGTACGGCACGAGCACGCACTATGCGCACGACGAGTCGAATTGTGCGGTGTGCGCCGCGCGTCAGTTAATTGGCCGAACCGAGATTACAGTTCGTCCACCGATTCTAGCCACTCGTCCTGCTGGTATCGTCGCGAGCGTTGAGCTCCCAGCAGTCTCGCTCGACCGATTCTCCGTCGCATCACCTCGCGCACCTCCCATCCAGCGCGAGCTCTGATCGGCGGACGCTCTCTCGGCCCGCTCCGCGATATCACCGGCCACTCGCCCGCGTAACACGCGCACGCGTGCGTTCCCCGAGTTGAACCCGATCCAGAGCTGATTCGTCGTCGATGCCGCGATTCCGCGGCGCCGGATGCACGGTCGTCATCGCACTCGAGCATGCGACCGCCGTCGTACGAGCCTGGAGAGGGATGAACACTCGGATTTTCGCACGTCATTCGCTACGAGCGCCGCTGTCGCGGTGCATCTGCGCGCTCGCGCTCATCGGCGCCCTCGCGCCGCTTGCCGCGCAAGTGCAGGACAGCGCGACCGCTCCGCTTCGGGTCGACCGCGCCGAGGCCATTCGCGAGGCGCTCGCGCACAACCCGACGCTGGCCGTCGCGCGCGAGCAGATCGCGCAGGCGCGGGCGCGAGTCACGCAGGGCTATGCGCTGCCTGAGCCTTCGATATCGGCGGCGGTGCTCGGCGCGACCGGAATCGCTCGACCGCATACCGCGAACGAGACGGACCTCGGCGTAGGGATCACGCTTCCGTTTCCTCAAAAGATCATTCTGCGCGGGCAGGCGGCGAAGGGCGATCTCGGCAACTTCGATGAGCTGTACGTGCAGCAGCGGCAGCTCATCACGTCGCAGACGGCGCAGGCGTACGACTCGCTGCTCGTGGCGCTGCGGCATCGCGAGGACCTGCTCATTTCGAAGTCGCTGGCGGAGGACTTCGTGAAGAAGACGGAGGCGCGCTTCGACGCCGGAACGGCCGCGAAGCTCGACATCGTGAAGGGACAGGTGGACGTCGCGCAGGCGGAGAACGACCTGATCGCGAACGAGCGCGGGATCGCCAACGCGCGCGCTGGGCTCAACAGACTGCTCGGCCGCGTGCTCGGCGCGCCGATCGAGCCGGCGGATACGCTCGGAGTGCCGGTGGTGCCGACCGATCTGGACCGGCTCGAAAGGGTCGCAATGCTTTCGCGCCCCGAGCTGCGCGGACTCGCGCGGCAGCGGGAGAGCGCGAAGTCGCAGGAGCGGCTGGCGCAGCAGTACTTCCTGCCGGACGTCACGCTCGGGCTGTCGCGCAACAACATCTACGGCACGGAGCCCACGTACACGACGTCGATCGGCATCGACGTCCCGATCTTCTTCTGGCAGCACCAGCGCGGAGAGGTGGCCGAGGCGAAGCACCGCGAGCTGGAGCTCGTAGCGTCGTATCGCGACGTGACGGCGCAGGTCGGGCAGGACCTTCGCAACTCGTACTCGACCGCGTCCGTCGCGCTTCGACAGGTGCAGTTCCTGGCCGAGACGCTGGTGCCGAGCGCGGAGGAACAGTATCGGATCGCCTCGTCGAGCTACGGGCTCGGCGGCTCGTCGGCACTCGAGGTGATCGACGCGCAGCGAACGCTGCTCGATGCAAGAAACCAGTACACGACCGCGCTGGGCGCACTCAACGATGCCGTCGCCGATCTCGAGCGCGCGACGGGCGCCCCGCTCGATTCCACGCCAGACGAGAAATCGCATGACTAAGGACTGCACTATATCCCGCGCGATCGTGCGCATGTCGATTCCGGTCGCGTTGTTCGTGCTCGGCGCGTGCGGCGGGAAGGGCGAAGCGCACGAGGCGTCGGACAGCGCATCGACGAAGGGCGCGGCGACGAAGGGGGCGACGACGAAGAACGCGGCGCCGGGGATCGCGACGACTACGCTGTCGCCGGACCAGCTCGAGCATTTGAAGATCGCGCCGGTTGCAACCGTCGCGTTTCGTCCCGAGGTGCAGACCACCGGGACGGTGGCGTTCGACGGCGACCTGTCGACGCAGGTGCTGTCGCCGATCTCGGGGCCGGTGCAGCGAATCCTCGTGCAGCCTGGCGCGCGGGTGAAGCGCGGCACCGTGCTCGCGATCGTGTCGTCGCCGGATTTCGCGAGCGCGGTGTCGGATTTCAGAAAGGCGCAGGCGACCGCCGTGCAGGCACGCCGCGTCGCAACTCTCGATTCGGCGCTCTTCAAGAACGACGGAATCGCACGCCGCGACATGGAGCAGGCGCAGACCGATGCCGTCTCCGCCGAGGCGGACCGCGACGCCGCGCTGCAGGCGCTGCAGGCGCTCGGTGTGGATGAATCGACGCTGGCGGGGCTGCGCGACAGCAAGACCGTCACGGCGGTGCAGGGCATGATTCGCGCGCCGATCGAGGGGACGGTGGTGGAGAAGCTGATCAATCCCGGGCAGCTGCTTCAGGCGGGTACGACGCCCACGTTCACGATCGCGGAGCTGTCGACCGTGTGGGTAATGGCGAGCGTGTTCGAGAGCGATCTCGCATCCGTCAGCCGAGGCGACAAGGTGGACATCGTGACGGGCGCGGCGCCGCGTCCCCTCGCGGGCACGGTGGACTATATCGCGGCGCTCGTGGATCCGGCGACCAAGGCGACGCAGGTGCGCGTGGTGGTGCCGAACACGGGGCATCTGCTGAAGCGGGACATGTACGTCACCGCGACGATTCACTCGACGAAGGAGAAGCGCGGCATCCTCCTGCCGGTGTCCGCGGTGCTGCGCGATGAGAACAACCTGCCGTTCGTGTTCGTGCAACTGCCCACGGGCGCGTTCGAGCGACGGCAGGTGACGCTGGGCTCGCGCGTGAACGACAAGTACGAGATCAGTGTGGGGCTCAAGGACGACGAGCGCGTGATTCAGATTGGCGGGCTCTTTCTCCAGTTCGCGCAGAGTCAATGAGCGAGCCTACGCAGGAGGAATCGCCGGCGCCCGAGAGACAGCACTTCAAGCGATCGTTCGTCAATAGATTCGTCCAGGCGGCGATCGACCAGCGTCTCATCGTGGTCTTCCTCGCGCTGATGCTGATCGGTGTCGGCATCTGGTCGTTCGAGCGGCTGCCGGTGGATGCGTATCCGGATCTTTCGCCGCCGATTGTGGAGATCGTGACGCAGTGGCCCGGGCACGCGGCCGAAGAGGTCGAGCGCCTGATCACCGCGCCAACGGAGCTCGTGATGAACGGGCTGCCGGGCTTAAGGGTGATGCGCTCCATCTCGCTGTACGGACTGTCGGACGTCACGCTGACGTTCGGCGATCGAACCGACAACTACTTCGCTCGACAGCAGGCATTCGAACGGCTGCCCGATCTGTCTCTTCCCGATGGCGTGACTCCATCGATGGCGCCGTTGTTCTCTCCTTCGGGACTCGTGTAC
>DATHJR010000160.1:0-2014 GCA_035286525.1 Gemmatimonadaceae bacterium
CCCGCCTCACTCGCCAAGATCCGACGAGGAGCCGCAGGTCTCGGGTTCGCGCCCGACACCGTCTTTCGAAAGGTCGTCGACCTGCTTGGCTGTGGGGGTGACACCCATGTTCAGCTGATAGTGTTCGTCGGGGGCTTTGAAGGAAACGCATTCGCGTTCCCCGGCCCGGATGGAACGCAGACAATCGCAATTCCCCTTGAGGCTGGAGACGCATTCGGCGCTCTGACCCACGAGCTCACGCACGCCGTGCACCACTCGCGCGGATGCGCGAACATCACGAGCGGCTACGAGATGAGTCTTCCGGAGCTCGTGATCTCCGAAGGGTTGGCGATGAGAGTGACCGAACGCCTCATCCCAGGGCATCCGTCGATTTATTATGTCGGCGGCTCGCAGGGCTGGCTCGACAGTGCGAACGCGCGTCGGACGGTCATCCTCAACGGGATTAGACAGCACGCTTCGGACTCCGGGGCCGCGACAGCTCAGCGCTTCACTTTCGGAACTGGCACCACAGGTCTCGGGCGCGAGGGATACTATGCCGGCTGGTTGGTCACCGGCGCGCTGCTCGACAGCGGTCTATCCCTCCACGACATCGCGATCACACCGTCCGCGCAGCTCTCGACCCTCATCGCTCGCGGCATCGAGTGGGTGGAACGAGCGCGTGCGCCGTAAGGCGGAGTCTCACGCGATATTGTGAATCGTCTGATCGCGCGCAGCGAGCGTCACGGACGCCGGAACGTCTCGTCCGCGAACGACACCCATTCTCCGCGCGCGTTCTTCCGCCGCATCTGCGAGAGCCATTCGTTCTTCGATCGGTCGAATGTGAACGCGTTCACGAACGGGCCGTCCGGATACTCGAACACGAGTCGAATGCCTCCTGGCACGCGCGACCCATATCCGAGCGTCTCGGAGAAGCGTCCACCGAACACGTCGATCCAGTGCGCGACGTACCGGTCGCTCGTGTTGTCATAGCCGATGAATACGATCGCTTCGTACGAGCTCGGCGTCGCCGTATCGGTGTAGTGGAGGCAAAGAAACTGATGGTTCAGTACCCACTCCGCCTGCACGCTGCTGAGGGTCGTCCCGCGCGAAGACTTGCGGGTGGTGTTCCACGTTCCTGCGAGCTGTTCGAGCACAGAGTCGCGAAAGGGTCGGGCCACGCCGTCGAGCGGCGGTGGCGGCGCGGACTGGCTAGTGCTCTGCGCGGAGCCCGTCGATGCGAGGATGCCCAGCCCTGCGATCGCGAGTAGCAGACTCTTGAATGTCATGCGATGCGTGCCGAGGAAGGGTCAGAAACTAGTGCCGGGCGGCTGGGGCGGACATGCGCTGAAGCGCCGCTTCGTAGATGCCGACCACCATTGCCGACATGCTGACGATGAGCGCGGCAACGGCGATGAACGTCTCGGGCTCTCGGTACCACGGTTGGTCGTCGCTCATGAGCGGCGAAGTTGGCTGACGGGCGCTAGTGCGTCAACGTCGCGACGGCGCCCCCCACCCCCCGCCACCCGGCGTCTCGATCGTAAGCACATCCCCCGCCACGAGCTGCACTCGGCACTTGGGCGGCAGCTCGCGCCCATTGAGAAGATTCCGTCCCACCGCGCCGCTCTCGCCGCCCGCCGCGCCCGAGGGGGCGCGACGTCGGCGCTCCGTGAGTAGGGTGACCGTGCACGGCTCGAGCGCGCGGTAGCGACGCACGATGCCGTCGCCGCCAGCATACGTCCCCGCCCCGCCGCTGCCGCGCCGAATCGAGTACTCCTCGATCTGAATCGGATACGCCCACTCGAGCGACTCGATGGGTGTGTTGCGCGTGTTGCTCATCCCCACGTGCACCGCGCTCGGACCCTCGCCCCGCGACGACGCGCCCTGTCCGCCGCCCAAGGTTTCGTAAAACGTCCACCCGTCGCCGCCAAAGGTGACGTTGTTCATCGTCCCCTGCCCCTGCGCCGGCACGTCGAGCCCCGCGTTCGCAAGCGCCAGGAAAATCGTGTCGGTGATGCGCTGCGACATCTCGACATTC
>DATHJR010000161.1:0-2595 GCA_035286525.1 Gemmatimonadaceae bacterium
GGGCGCGAACGGATAGGACACGGTCACCGCCTCGCCGTTCACCTTCGGTGCCGCAGTGAATCGCTCGTACCCATAGTTCGGCTCCTTCAACCTCTGAAACCGCACCCGCCCCTCCCGCTCGTCGGCTTCGCTCCACCGCGAGGCTGGCCGAAACGCGTTCAGCAGCTGTTGCACGCGCATCTCGCGCAGCGTGTCCGGCGAGTGATTCACATAGTTGAGCGTCGCCTTCCCGTGCAGCACCTGCGCGGGTTCGTCGAGCTCCGCGGTGATCCGGTAGTCGGCCCGCTGCTGCCAGTAGCCCACCGTGTCTCCGCTCGGCGGCGACACGGTTTGCGTCACGCCCTGTTGCAGCACGAGGATCAGCGGAAGAATCGCGATCATTGAAGGGGATGAAAACACGAACGCGGCGCCCGTGAAAGGGCGCCGCGCGTTGACCGGGAGCTATGGCGTGGAGAGACGCTCAGCTCGCACGGCCCAGCATGTGGCCGCGAAGGTTCTCGAGCCGGCGCGCGAGCGATCCATCCATCACGGTGTCGCCCACGCGCGCGATGACGCCGCCAAGGATCTCGGGCTTCACGACGAAGTGCGGGACGATGCGCTTGCCCGTGATCGTGCCGAGCTGCTTCTCGACGCTCGCGCGCATCGCGTCGTTCGGATCGGCTGATACCGTCACGCGCGCGTGCACGCGCCCCTGGATCTCATCCACCAGCAGCGCATACTCGCTCGCGATCTGCGGAATCAGGTGCTGGCGACGATTCGCGATCACCGCACCGAGAAAGCGCACGAAGAGCCTTGGGAGCCGGTCCTGGAATGCCCTGGTGATGATCTCGACCTTCGCTTTCGCATTCACCTTGGGCGACGCGAGAAAATTCGCGACGCGCGGATCGCCCTCGATCGAGTCCGCGATTTCGGTGATCGTCGTCCCCCAGCCATCGAGCTCGCCCGCGCGCCCCGCGAGCGATGCCAGCGCTTCGGCGTAGTTCCGGGCGATCGTCGGCTCTCGCATTAGCGCTTCGCTCCCACCGGAGCGATCGACGCGAGGAAGTTGTCGACTATGGCGCGGTTCGATTCGACGTCGAGGTTGCGCTCGATCACCTTGCTCGCCGCGCGGACCGCCAGCTCGACCGTTTGCTTCCGCAGCTCGGCCATCGCGCGATCCCGTTCGGCCGCGATCTCGGCGCGAGCGCGCTCGAGCATCGACTGCTGCTCCTTGTGCGCCTGCTCGACGATGTCCGCACGCACCTTTTCTGCGGTGGCGCGCGCGTCGGTCATGATCTTCTGCACCTCGTCGCGAGTTGCATCGATGATCTTCTTGTGCTCGGCCAGCAGCGCGGCGGCGTCTTCGCGATCCTTCTTGGCAGCGGCGATTGCATCTTCGAGCGCCTTCTCGCGCGCCTGGACGGCCTCGAGAATTTTCGGATACGCGTATCTCGAGAGGATGAACAGCAGGATCGCGAAGATGACGAGCGTCCAGACCATCAGTCCGCCGCTCGGCGTCAGCAATCCGCCCTTCGGAGCAGCGGTTTCCTGCGCAGCGAGCGGAAACGCGGCGGCAATGGATGCTATGAGAGAGGTCAGCACGTTGCGCATGGAGATTCTGGCAAATGGTGACGATGGCGCGCCACGCCCCGGGGCGTAGCGGCTGATCGATTGGTTCTAGAAGTTGAACTTGCTCTGAATGATGAAAGCGACGACGATCGCGAACAGCGTTGCGCCTTCGATCAGCGTCGCGAGAATAAGCCCCGCGGTCTGGATCTGTCCCGCGCGCTCCGGCTGGCGAGCCATCGCCTCGGCGGACTGCCCACCGATCAGGCCGATTCCCAGGCCTGCGCCGATGACTGCGATACCAGCGCCTACTCCGGCGCCGCCCATCGCCCACGCGGCGGAATACTCCTTCGTGTACCCGGCTGCGGCTTGCAACATTGGAAGAAAAGCGTGCATGTCAGACTCCGATAAAACGTGATTCCTGCTACCTTCGCGCCCTGTGAAACCAGGCGCTGCTCGTCAACGAGGCCCGGGCCCCAACGAGCTTCCCCGGTCGCTCGACCGGGTACGCCGCCGCACGCGACGCACTGCGCGCAGGCGAATTCGAGCGAAGCGCGCTGCTGCTAGTGCGCACCCTCGCGGATCAGACCGATGAATACGCTGGAGAGCAGCGTGAAGACGTATGCCTGCAAAAGCGCCACGAACAACTCGAGCATGCTGATCGCGACGCCCATCAGCAGCGGAGGGAGTACTATCCAGTAGCTGCCGAAGGTGAAGATCAGGCTGATTAGAGCAAGCAGCACCACGTGCCCCGCCGTCATGTTCGCGAACAAACGGATCGCGAGCGCGAAGGGCTTCGTGAACTTTCCGATGATCTCGATCGGCGTCATGATGAACGTCATCGGGAGCTTGATCGCGAGCGACTGATCCGGCGGCCAATAAATGATCGTCCGCCAGTAATTCCGTCCCAGCGCCCTCATTCCCGCTATCTCGATCACGAAGAACGTCGTGATGGCGAGCGTCGCGGTAACCGAGATGTTGCCGGTAGCCGTCGAACCGTACGGGATGAGGCCGAGTAGATTCGCGAAGAGGATGAAGAAGAACAGCGTC
>DATHJR010000162.1:0-4645 GCA_035286525.1 Gemmatimonadaceae bacterium
ACGGTGCGTGGTGACGCCGCTGCCGCGGTGCGCAGCGCGCGGCTCGGCGTCCAGCTCGACGACGGCGTCGTGATTCCGAAAGACATTAACGCGACGTCGATCGGACGCGGGCATTGGGAGCTCGAGATCACGATCAGCGAGGGAAAGAATCACGAGGTGCGCCGCTTCTGCCAGGCGCTCGACTTGTTCGTGCAGCGGCTCGTGCGCGTGCGCTACGGTCCGGTGAAGCTCGGTTCGCTGCCCAGCGGTGAAACACGTCCGCTGTCGAATCGCGAGCACGAGATCATCACCGCGCTCACCGAATCCGCGCGCCACTAAATTTCGATGATGACAACCGCAGGTGAGGGCGCGCCAGCGCGCGCCGTGACGTCCGCCGACACCCTCATGGTGCAGGCGATCCTCGAGCAGGTCGCGCGACGCGTCGTCGGTCAGGACTACATGGTGGAGCGCCTGCTCATCGGTCTGCTCACGGGCGGCCACGTGCTGCTCGAGGGCGTTCCGGGACTCGCGAAGACGCTCACCGTGAAGACCCTCGCCGAGACGATCGACACGAGCTTCCAGCGCATCCAGTTCACGCCGGATTTACTGCCCGCGGACGTGCTGGGCACGCAGATCTTCGATCAGCAAACGGGCGAGTTCCGGGCGAAGAAGGGGCCGATCTTCGCGAACATCATTCTCGCCGACGAGATCAATCGCGCGCCCGCAAAGGTCCAGGCCGCGCTGCTCGAGGCGATGCAGGAGAAGCAGGTCACCATCGGCAGCACGACGTACGTACTCCACGAGCCCTTCCTCGTCCTCGCCACGCAGAATCCGATCGAGCAGGAGGGGACCTATACGCTCCCGGAGGCGCAGGTCGATCGCTTCATGCTGAAGCTGCACGTCGGCTATCCGTCGCGCTCCGAGGAAAAGGAAATCATGCGGCGCATGGCGGGCGGACAGGCGATTCCAATCGAGCACGCGGCCACCCCGCAGGCGATCCTCGACGCGCGCAAGCGGATCACGGAGCTCTATCTCGATGACCGCATCGTCGATTACATCGTGGACATCGTGCACGCCACGCGTGCGCCCGCGGATGCGGGGCTCAAGGAGCTCGCGCCGCTCATCGAGTATGGCGCCAGCCCGCGCGCGACGATCTTTCTCGCGCAGGCCGCGCGCGCGCACGCGTTCCTGCGCGGACGCGCGTTCGTCACCCCGGATGACGTGAAGGCGATCGCCCCCGACGTCCTGCGTCACCGCGTGCTGACGACCTACGAGGCCGAGGCGGAAGAGGTGACGAGCGACGCGATCGTGACGCGCGTGCTGGCGGCGATCGAGGCTCCCTGATGGGGGCGGTGGTCTCGCCCGAGATGCTGCGGCAGGTTCGCCTGCTCGAGCTGCGCACGCGCGGCCTCGTGAACACGGTCTTCAGCGGCGAGTATCACTCAGTGTTCAAGGGGCAGGGGATGGAGTTCGCCGAGGTGCGCGAGTACCAGGCGGGCGACGAGGTACGGTCCATCGATTGGAACGTGACGGCGCGCATGCGGCACCCGTACGTGAAGCGCTACATCGAGGAGCGCGAGCTCACCGTGATGCTCGCAGCGGACCTGTCCGGGTCGCAGCGATTCGGGACTGTGTCCCGTTTCAAGAGCGAGCTGACTACGGAGCTGTCGGCGGTGCTCGCGATGTCCGCCATCCGCAACAATGATCGCGTCGGAACGCTGATGTTCACCGACCGCATCGAGCACGTCGTGCCCCCCCGCAAGGGACGACGCCACGCGATGCGCGTCATCCGCGATCTTCTGCTGCTCGAGCCCGAGGGGCAGGGCACGGACATTGGCGGAGCGGTGGACTATCTCATGAAGCTGTTGCCGAATCGCGCGATCGTCTTTCTGCTTTCGGATTTCGTGGACAGCGGCGCCGAGCGTCCGCTCAAGCTGCTCGCGCAGCGACACGATGTCGTGGCGGTGACGGTCGAGGATCCGCGCGAGCTCTCGCTCCCGGACATCGGGCTCGCGCGCTTCTCGAATCCAGAAACGGGCGAGACCGTCGAGGTGAACACCAGCGATGCGCGCGTGCGCGCCGGCTACGACGATGCGCTGCGAGTCGAGCGCTCCGCGCGCACGCACCTGCTGCGTCGTCTCGCGATCGACGAGATCGCGGTGCGCACCGACCGCAGCTACGTCGAGCCGCTGCTCAAGTTCTTCCGGCGCCGCAGCGTCAGAGGGCGGCGCCGATGATCGCGCTCGCGCTGCTCGCTGCGCTCCAGGGCGCGACCGGCCTCGCGATCGATACTGCTGCGCGCGTGGTCCGGGCGGGAACGTCGGTGCAGATGGGAGTGAGCGTGCTCCCTGACACAATCACGGTGGGCGAGCATTTCAGCGTGCGCGTCCGTGTGCGCGCGCCCAAGGGCGCCGAGATCGGATTTCCGGTTGGACCGGACAGTGGCGTCGCGGTCGAAGCTGTCGATCCGCGCCGCGAGCAGGAGGGCACGGACACCACGGTGGTCGAGCGGACGGCCACCTACCGTCTCGTCGCCTGGACCACCGGTGCGCAGAAGGTCGTGCTCGGCAGCCTCGTCGTATCGAACGCGGGCGTGGATCGCCGCTACGATGTGCCCGGCATCGCGATCGTGGTAAAGAGCGTGCGACCCGCGGATTCCTCCGGTCGCGTGCCCAGGCCAGCCCGTGACGTGATGATTGGGCCGCGTGTGCTCTGGCCGTGGATCGCCGGCGGACTGCTGCTGTTGGCGCTCTTGCTCTGGATGCTCCGCAGGCGGTTGCGGCGCCGGCCCGCCATTGCGCGCTCCGGCTCGGGCGCGCTTGCCAACGCGAGACGCGACTTCGCTCGCATCGAGGAGCTGTCGCTGATCGATGCCGGTGAGCGCGGTCGCTACGTCGCACTGCACGTCGACGTGCTGCGCGAGTATCTCGCTGAACGAATCCCCGATGCCGCGCGGTCGCTGACCTCCACCGAGCTGCTCGCGGCGCTCAGCGCCGATGCTCCGGTGCCGCTGCCGCGGCTCGTGCCCGTGCTCGCCGCGGCGGACCTCATCAAGTACGCGGACCGGCCGGTCACCGCGAACCGGGCACGCGAGCTCGCGGCAGAGTCGCGCGGCATTGTCAACGCAGTCGAGGAAGCGGTGCTCCATCGCGCCCAGGTGGCGGTGAAGCCGGAGCGGGCGGCGTAATGGATCTTCTCGAGCTTCCCGCCGTCGACTTCGCGTCGCCGTACGTGTTGCTGTTGCTGCTGCTCATTCCCACCTGGTGGCTCTGGCGCCGAGGGCGGCGCGCGCCGGCGATTGTGTTCTCGCGCGCGGACGTGCTCGCACGAGGACGGAGGGGTGGCGCATTCACGCGCCGCCTGCTCGGCGTCCTCCGCATCTTGCTCCTCGTGGGCCTCATCGTGGCGCTCGCGCGCCCGCGCTCCGGCGCGCACACGGAAAATGTCAACAGCCAGGGAATCAACATCGTCATCGCGATCGATCTCTCGAGCTCGATGCTCTCCGAGGACTTTCAGCCACAGAATCGACTCGAGGTCGCGAAGGACAAGGTCAAGCAGTTCATCCTCGGGCGCCACACCGATCGCATCGGCCTGGTGGCATTCGCGGGAGAGGCCCTGACGCAGGTGCCGCTCACCGTCGACTACCCCGTGCTGCTCGCGGCCGTGGACAATTTGCAGGCGGGACAGCTCGAGGATGGCACCGCCATCGGCACGGCGATCGCCACGGCCGCGAATCGCCTGCGCAGCGCGCCGGGACATTCGCGCGTACTGATTCTGTTGACGGATGGCGAGAACAATCGCGGAGCCATCGATCCGCGCACGGCGGCGCAGGCGGCGGCGGCCGTCGGAGTGAAGATCTACACGATCGGCGCGGGGACCATCGGAATGGCGCCCGTTCCCGTTGGGCGCGGGCTCATGGGGATGCGCTACGAATATCGTCCGGTCGAGATCGATGAAGGGCTTCTTCGCGACGTCGCAACGTCCACAGGCGGACGCTACTTCCGCGCCGTTGATGCCGCGGCGCTGCAGCGCATCTATCAGCAGATCGACCAGCTGGAGCAGGAGCCCGTGCGCGCGCACACCTACGTTCGCTACACCGAGGAGTACCGGTGGCCGCTGGCGGTCGCGCTGCTCGCGATCGCGCTCGAGGCGCTGCTCAGCGTGTGGCGGGGACCGCTTCCGTGATTCCGTACATGGATGTGCCGTGGGCGCTCTGGGTCGCGCCGCTGCTCGCCATCGTCGTCGCGCTGCTCGTGCTCTGGTCGTATCGCCGGCGCGCGCGCCGGCTGCGTCGCCTCGCGTCCACGGAGTTGCTCGCGAGACTCGTTCCGCCGGCGTCCACGCGGGCGCCGTGGGTTCGCGCGCTGCTCCAGTTCGCCGCGGTGCTCTGCGCCGGTATCGCCTTTGCGGGGCCACGCTGGGGCACCGAGCAGACGCTCGAGCGCGGCAGCGGCGTGGACATGGTGCTCGCGCTGGACGCCTCGCTTTCCATGCTCGCGACCGATGCGCGCCCGAATCGTCTTGAACGTATGAAGGAGGAAGCGCGCCGGCTCCTCGCGCTGTCTACCGGTGACCGGATCGGGCTACTCGCATTCGCGGGAGAGGCCCTGACGCAGGTGCCGCTCACCGTCGACTACCCCGTGCTGCTCGCGGCCGTGGACAATTT
>DATHJR010000163.1:0-2332 GCA_035286525.1 Gemmatimonadaceae bacterium
AAGAGCACCTTCGTGCCATCGTTGTTGAACGTGGCCGAGTGCCAGTACGAGAAATTGGAGTCCGAAGCGGCGGTGAGACGCACCGGGTGCGCCGGATCCTTGATATCGAGGAGCAGGCCATAGCCCTCGCAGGCGCCGCCGGCGCCTGCTCGGGCAACGGCATCCTGCTCGACATCCACGATCCGAAGAACCCGGTGCGGCTCGACTACGCGTCCGACAAGAACTTCGCCTACTGGCACTCCGCGACGTTCAACAACGACGGCAGCAAGATTCTCTTCTCCGATGAGTGGGGCGGCGGAATGCAGCCGAAGTGCCGCGCGACCGACCCGCGCCAATGGGGCGCCGACGCGATCTTCACCGTGTCCGGTAGCGACATGAAGTTCAACAGCTACTACAAGCTTCCGGCTCCGCAGACCACCGTGGAAAATTGCGTCGCGCACAACGGCTCGCTGATTCCGATTCCGGGCCGCGATATAATGGTGCAGGCCTGGTATCAGGGCGGCATCTCCCTCTTCGAGTGGACCGACCCGGCGCACCCGCGCGAGATCGGCTACTTCGATCGCGGTCCCGCCGACACCACGCTCAAGTTGAGTGGCTCGTGGTCGGCGTACTGGTACAACGGAGTGATCGTGAGCTCGGAGATCACACGCGGTCTCGACATCTTCGAGCTCGCGCCGAGTGCGTTCATCTCGCAGAACGAGATCGACGCGGCGAAGTCGGTTCACTTCGACTACTACAATACTCAGGGACAGCAGAGACTCGTCTGGCCGCCGTCGTTCGCACTGGCGCGGGCGTACGTCGATCAGCTCGAGCGCTCGAATGGTCTTGGCGCTGCGAGAATCTCGGCCGTCAGGCAGAGCCTTGCGACAGCTGAGGGCGCATCGGCCAGTCAGCGGAAGAGCGGACTGAACGCGCTGGCGAGCCGCCTGGATGCTGACGCGAAGAGTTCGAGCGACAGCGCGAAGGTGCGCGCATTGGCAACTGCAGTGAGGGATCTGACGCGCTGATCTGGCGCTTCGTATTGGCAGCGATCGCCGTCTTTCCGGCGGCGATCGCTGCGCAGGAGCCGTGCGTATTCGAGGGTGCGGCGCCGGCAAGCTGGATCGCGCCTGCCAGTGTGTCGGGAGACAGCTTCACCGTATTCCACGCGCGACGAACGTTCGACCTGACCGCGGTCCCCACGCGATTCGTGGTGCACGTGTCCGCGGACAATCGATACCGGCTCTATGTGAATGGGGTGCAGGTGTCCTCGGGTCCGCAGCGCTCGGACGTCACCCACTGGCGCTACGAGACGGTCGATCTCGCGCCAAATCTTCACGCGGGGCGAAACGTGATTGCCGCGCTGGTGTGGAACTGGGGCGCGGCGCGTCCGGTCGCGCAGTTCAGCCATCGCACCGGGTTCCTTCTTCAGGGTGACGGGCCGCTGGAAGCGCAATTGGTGAACACGGGCGCTGGTTGGAAACTGCTGCGCGATCCGGCGTACGCGCCAATCGTCATCACCACCGCCTTCCTCGGAAACTATTACGCCGCGGCTCCCGGCGATTCGATCGACGCCGCGCGATATCCGTGGGGATGGGAGCGGCCGGATTACGCTGACGATGCGTGGAGCACAGCCGAGGTCGTCGGACGCATGGAGAGGCGCGCGATGCCGCCCGGCGGCTATGGCGAGGTGTCTGGCTGGCAGCTCGAGCCGCGATCCATACCGCCGATGGAAGAGAAGGAGCAACGTCTGCCGCGCGTTCGTCGCGCGACCGGTGTGGAAACCGACGGTGCGTTTCTGCGCGGCACCGGTGATCTGGTCATTCCCGCGCGGACGACTGCGACGATTCTGCTCGACCAGTCACATACGACAAACGCTTATCCGGTGCTCGAAACGAGCGGCGGAGCCGGCAGCATGGTGCGCCTTACCTACGCCGAAGCGCTGGTCGATTCGGCGGGACACAAGGGAAATCGCAACGACATAGAGGGCCGGACCGTGCGTGGCGTGCGCGACGTCTTCCTTCCCGACGGGGGTGCGCACCGCCGCTTCATGCCGTTGTACTGGCGCTCCTTCCGCTACATCGAGGTGGCGATCAAGACCGCGGGCGAGCCGCTGCGCGTCCACGATCTGCACGAAATCTTCACCGCGTATCCGTTCGTCGAGCGCGGTCGCTTTGCGAGCGATCTCCCGTGGCTCGCCGACATGTGGAGCATGAACTGGAACGGCGCGCGCATCGGCGCGTTCGAGACGTACATGGACACGCCGTACTGGGAGCAGCTCCAGTACGTCGGCGACACGCGCGTGCAGGGCCTCATCTCACTGTACGTCGCCGGCGACGATCGTCTCCTCCGT
>DATHJR010000164.1:0-3567 GCA_035286525.1 Gemmatimonadaceae bacterium
ATCGGAATGACACCACCCCGATCGTCGCTCGCTTCGCGCGCGGGCTCACTCTCGCAGGCGAACCCATCACCGCAGATTGGGGAGCCAGCTCCCGACTTCGGCGAGCATGATCGCCCGAGAGGGGTGCACTTGCTTGCGAGCTTTCGCGGATCACCCGTCGTGCTCGTGTTCTCTTCGAGTCGGTGGGATCCAGCCGCCGCAGAGCACGTCGAGGGCTACAATCGGTTGATCTCACGGCTTCCCGGGCTCGCCGGTGCCCGACTGCTCCGCATCGGGCCCGATGGTCCGTGGCGCGAGCTCGGATTTGCGGACGCCGAGCTTTCGATTCCGGTGATCACGGAAGGAAGCGCGGAAATGGCGAGGCGATACGGCGTGCGAGAAGGACCGGCCGTGTTCGTCATCGATGCGGCCGGCGTGATTCGCTGGCGGCACGTGGAAGGAGACGCGCTCGCGACTCCTGATGATGTCGCGCGCGCGCTCGCGTCCACCAGTGGCGACGAGTCTCACGCGAGCGGGACGTGGACGCGGCGCGAGTTCGTTGCGACGACGATGGCCGCCGCGTTCGCGATCGCCCTCCTTCCCCTCACACGCCGGGCAAACCTGCAGGCGCAAACCTCGGCCGCGGCGCTTGGCGCGGGCGCATCCGACACGGTTGCCGTGACGCTGAAGGTGAACGGCCGCGAGCTCTCCCTGCAGCTCGACCCGCGCGTGACGCTCCTCGATGCATTGCGCGAGTACGCGGCGATGCCGGGCACGAAGAAAGGCTGCGACCATGGCCAGTGCGGCGCGTGCACTGTTCACGTCGACGGGCGGCGTGTCTTGTCGTGCCTCACCTTCGCCGTGATGCAGCAGGGGAAGGCGATCACCACCATCGAAGGGCTCGCGCAGAGCGTCGGTGCGAGCGGCGATGCGCTACACCCGATGCAACAGGCCTTCCTCGCGCACGACGGATTTCAGTGCGGCTACTGCACGCCCGGACAGATCATGTCCGCGTGCGCGATGGTGAAGGAGCCATGGGGCGCGGAAGACAACGACGTGCGAGAGGCGATGAGCGGCAACATCTGCAGGTGTGGCGCCTACCCGAACATCGTCGCCGCGATTCAGGAGGTGCGGCGAGGGAAGACCTCTACAGAGAGCGGCGCATCGAAGGGAGCGGCCACGTGATTCCATTCGACTACACACTTGCGACCACGCTCGACGACGCGATCGGTGCCGGCGGACGGCCGTCGACGCACTATGTGGCGGGCGGCACGACGTTGATCGATCTCATGAAGCTCAACGTCGAGACGCCTGCGCACCTCGTCGACATCAACTCGCTGGGCAACGCCGATGCCTCGCTCGCGCAGGTGAGCGATCTCCCGGGCGGCGGCATCCGTCTTGGCGCGCTCGCGCGGATGAGCGATGTCGCGTGGGACTCGCGCGTGCGCGGGCGTTATCCGATGTTGAGCCAGTCGCTGCTCCTCGCGGCCTCAGGGCAGCTGCGCAACATGGCCTCGATGGGCGGCAACGTGCTGCAGCGTACGCGTTGCCCCTACTTCCGTGACACTGCCACGCCCTGCAACAAGCGCGAGCCTGGCTCCGGATGCTCGGCACTCCACGGATTCAATCGCAGCCACGCGATACTCGGCACGAGCGAGCACTGCATCGCGACCCATCCGTCGGATCTCGCGGTGGCGCTCGTCGCTCTGGATGCCGTCGTGCGCGTTCGCGGCGGCCCGCAGGGCGGCCGGGTTGCCGAGCGAACGATTCCTTTCGCCGAGTTCCACGTGCTTCCAGGCGCACATCCCGAGCACGAGACGACGCTCCGCCACGGTGAGCTCATCACCGCCATCGATGTCCCCGCGCTCTCGTTCGCGACGCGATCGTTGTATCTGAAGGTTCGCGACCGCGCGAGCTACGCGTTTGCGCTCGCGTCGGCGGCTGTCGCACTCGACCTGCGTGGCGGCACGATCCGCAGGGCGCGTATCGCGCTCGGCGGCGTCGGGACGAAGCCGTGGCGCTCGCACGAAGCCGAGCATGCGCTCGCCGGCAAGGCAGCAACGCCGGCCACGTTCGCCGCCGTGGCTGACATTGCACTCCGCGGGGCCGTCACGCACCAGCACAACGCGTTCAAGGTCAAACTCGCGAAGAAAACGCTCGTGCGCGCGCTGACGCAGGTGATGGCATGAGCGACCAGCGGAGTCTCGCGGCGCCGAGCGTTGGTGCGCCAATGGATCGCGTCGACGGACGTCTGAAGGTGACCGGCGGCGCGCGCTACTCGGCGGAGATGCCGATCGCTAACGTCGTGCACGCCGTGATGATCACGAGCACCATTGCGCACGGCAGGATTGCGCGCATGGACGCGTCGGCGGCGGAGAAGGCGCCGGGCGTGCTCGCGGTGTTCACGCCGTGGAGCGCGCCGAAGCTTCCGCATGGTTCCAGGCCGGGGTTCGAGCCTCCCGCGGGGCGCGTCCTCTCGCTGATGCAGGACGACGCGGTGCATTACAACGGACAGCCGATCGGGCTCGTCGTGGCCGACACGCTGGAGCACGCGCAGGCGGCAGCGGCGATGGTGCGCACCTCGTATGTCGCGCAGAAGCCGGAGCTCGACATGACCACCGCGCCTCAGGCCCCGACAACGGGGAGCGGGAAGCCGCCGGGCAAGGAGCCAGTCTCGACTACGCGCGGAGATGTGGCCGCGGGACTCGCGCAGGCGGCGGTGCGCGTCGAGCATACCTACACCACGCCGTTCGAGACGCACAATCCGATGGAGCCGCACGCGACCATCGCGACGTGGGAGGGCGACAAGCTCACACTATATGATTCCTCGCAGGGAATCTTTTCGGCGAGGAAGATCGCCGCGGCAACCTTCGACATTCCGCCGGAAAACGTGCGCGTCGTCTCGTGGTTCATCGGCGGAGGCTTCGGGTCGAAGGGGTCGACGTGGTCGCACGTGATGCTCGCCGCCATGGCCGCGCGCAAGGTGGGGCGGCCGGTGAAGCTGGCGATCACGCGACGGCAGATGTTCGGCCCGGTGGGAGGACGGCCGCGAACGGTGCAACAGATCTCGCTCGGCGCGATGCACGACGGCACGCTCACCGCCATTCGTCACGTGAGCACGTCCGCGACGTCGGAGTTCGAGGAATGGATGGAGCCGTGCGCCGTCGCCACGCGCGTGCTGTACGCGCCGCCCAATGCGGAGACGGATCACAAGCTCGTGCGCATCAACATGGGCACGCCGACGTACATGCGCGCGCCCGGCGAAGCCTCGGGAATATTCGCGATCGAGAGCGCGATGGACGAGATGGCATACGCGCTGCGCATGGATCCGATCGCCCTTCGCCTGAAGAACTACGCCGAGAAGGATGCGCAAACCGGCAAGCCGTTCTCGAGCAAGTCGCTGCGCGAGTGCTATGCGGCGGGGGCGGAGAAGTTCGGGTGGTCGAAGCGCACGCCGGAGCCGCGTTCCATGCGCGACGGCAACGCGCTCATCGGATGGGGGATGGCCACCGCGACCTATCCCACGCGCCGCTCGCCCGCATCCGCGGTCGCGCGCATCCTCCCCGACGGGAGAGCGTGGGTGCGCTT
>DATHJR010000165.1:0-4404 GCA_035286525.1 Gemmatimonadaceae bacterium
ATGGCAATGCCCACGAGCATCGTCACCGTGAGCAGCACGAGCTCCATGAACGCGATCGCCGTGAGCTTCGACAGCCAGTCCGTCGCCTCCCCAATAGGCAGCGCGTCGTGGATGCCATCGAAATGGTTGTCGCGCTCGCGCCAGATCAGTTCCCCGGCGTACAGCGTGGCGACGATGTAGAAGAAGAGGGCAGCGCCGCCCTCCACCGCCTGCAGCATCAGGTACGTGACGGGCCACACGTTCACTTCGCCCACGCGCCCCGCGAATTTGCCGTTGTTGAACGCGAACACGATCAGGAGACCGATGATCGCCCAGAACGAGATCTCGTGCACCAGCGTGCTGATGCGCAGCCGCGAGAGCGACAGGTACTGCGTGAGCGTCGTTCGCGCACTGAAGAGCTGGTGCACGCGTGGCAGGCTCGCGGCCACGAGCGAGCGTGTCGGCCGCTCCTCCTGCGACTCCTGCAGGCGCGCCTTCGCCGCGCGCTTTCCCTGCGACTTCGCGGTGAGCGCCTCCACCGACATCGGGAACAGCGCCCACGTCGCGACGAGCGAGGCCACCCCGATCACTGACCACAGCAGGCGATTGTACAGGACCACGCCGGGCGAGTTGCCGCTGAAGTCCCACGGCACGAGCAACGTGTTCTTTTCGACGACGGTCCAGTACCGCGAGACGTTGTCGAACAGAATGAGACCGATTGGATCGGAGATGCCGGACCAGAAGTGCTCGAGCGAGCGCGCCGAGAAGTACACGGTCAGCCCGATCAGATAGATCATGAACAATGCCACGCCCTGCAGATACACGATGAAGATCTTTCGCGTGAGCGCCGCGATCGCAAAGAAGAGCGAGCCCAGGAAAACAATCTGGATCACGTTGATCGTGAGGAACGGCTGGAGATACCACCACAGGTGGTTGGGGCCGATTCGCGACTGATCCGCCCACGGCGCCAGCGTGCCGACGAAGGTGCCGAACAGCATTCCCGAGAAGGCGAACACCGTCGTCACGAACGACCCTGCCCACCGGCCCGCGAGATAGGCGAACTTCGAGATCGGCTTGGTGAACAGCATCTGATAGGTGTCGCGCTGGAAATCGCGCAGAATCGAAGTGCCGAAGATCGCGGCGATCACGATCACGCCGAAGAGGCACGAGCCGATGTCGTTGTAGGTGTTCGCGTAGGGTCCGTTGAGCAGCACCTTCCCATTCGAGTTCCCCACGGGCCCGAAGCTCTCGGATGCGACGCAGAAGAACGAGAACGCGAACCAGCCAAGGAAGTACACGTACGTCGAGACGCTCTTCGCGCGGAACCTCAGCTCGAAGGTGAAAAATTCCCAGAACATCGAGGCGGTGCTGCCGCCCCGGCGCGCGCTCAATTGAAGGCCTGGCGCGAGACGTTCAGGAAGTACACGTCCTCGAGACCCGACGCGACGGCGCGGAAGCCGGCGCCCGGCGACGACGGAGCGAAGACGCGGATCTCGTGCTGCCCCCCAACGAGATGGCTGCTCACCACCTTCAGCTCCGACTCGATCGCCCTGAGCTCATCATCGCTCGACAGCACCCGCGACCAGATCTGTCCGTCGAGCGCCGCAATCGACTCGGCCGGCGCGCCCTCGAGCAGCACCTCGCCCGACGCGATGATCGCCATGCGTGGACAGAGCTCGCGAACGTCGTCGACGATGTGCGTCGACAGGATCACCGTCACGTCGCGCCCGATCGACGAGAGCAAATTCAGGAAGCGGTTGCGCTCGGCCGGATCCAGTCCGGCGGTCGGCTCGTCGACGATGATGAGCCGCGGGTTCGCGAGCAGCGCCTGCGCGATGCCGAACCGCTGCTTCATTCCGCCGGAGTAGGTCGAGAGCGCCTTCTTGCGCACCTCCCACAGATTCGTCTGCTGCAGCAGCGCCTCGACCATCTCCTTTCGCTCGCCGGCTGCGACGACGCCCTTCAGGATCGCGAGATGATTGAGCATGTCGAGGGCCGACATCTTCGGATACACGCCGAACTCCTGCGGCAGGTAGCCGAGGACCTTACGCACTTCGTCCTTTTGCGTCATCACGTCGAGCCCGTCGAGCGTGATCGTACCGGAGTCCGCATCCTGAAGTGTCGCGATGGTCCGCATGAGCGAGCTCTTGCCGGCGCCGTTGGGGCCGAGCAGCCCGAACATCGTGCTGCCTACGGAGAGCGAGAGATTCTTGAGGGCGCGAACGCCGTTCGGGTAGGTCTTGGACAGACCCGTGATCGTGAGCGCCATCGAGAACGTCTCCGGATGATGTTGTTGCTGTTCGTACGCGGCCGAACGGTGGAGTGTTTCGCGGCTGAATCGACGGCATTGCGCGGGGAAACGCAAAACGGCTCCAGAGTCGACGAGTCGAGTCTGGAGCCGCAGAAGCATTTGCAACCGCCACGAAGGGACGGCTGTACCGATCGCATTAGTCCGCAGTTGCGCGGTCTAACATGGTCGGGGCGAGTGGATTTGAACCACCGACCTCCTGGTCCCGAACCAGGCGCGCTAACCGGGCTGCGCCACGCCCCGCAAATCTCACGTCACAGCAGCGCCGCATCGCGAGATCATGGTGCGCCTGGAGGAACTCGAATCCCCAACCTTCTGATCCGTAGTCAGATGCTCTATCCAATTGAGCTACAGGCGCCCGTCAGAATCTGTTTACATCACAACGGCGGATATGTCTCGGTTGCGGAGACACATCCGCCGTCATCACCGCAAAAACTACTCCTCCTTCCAAACATCGTCAAGCGACTCCACCCGACGAAACGGGCCTCGAGTCGTGCAGCTTCGACTCGAGGCTCAGCGAGCATGGGCGGTACAAGACTCGAACTTGTGACCTCCACGATGTCAACGTGGCGCTCTAACCAACTGAGCTAACCGCCCGCACCGAATGCGCGTACCACACGTCAATCGCGCACACCGGTCTTGAACAGAGCGGGAAACGGGACTCGAACCCGCGACCCCAACCTTGGCAAGGTTGTGCTCTACCAACTGAGCTATTCCCGCAACACGCTTGTCGGATCAGGTGGAGGCGAGGGGAATCGAACCCCTGACCTCTTGAATGCCATTCAAGCGCTCTCCCAACTGAGCTACGCCCCCTGAAATCTCGCTGCGAAAAATCGGCGCAGCGAGCCCCCAATGTTAGCCGCACGCGTCGGGGCAGTCAAGCAAAACAGGGGGTGGCGCGACGTGTCCCCGGTTGTAATTTTGCCGCCGATAATCCTCACATCGTTTGCAACATCGACACTCAATCGGGACCACAATCCATGACCGAAGTGAAGCGCGGCCGCCGTCGCGCTGCCCCAGCGGGCATCGCGCCGAATGATCCGGAGCGCGACATCCTCGATCAGTATCTCTACGAGGTCAGCACCTACCCGCTACTCAAGGGGACGCAGGAGTTCGATCTCGCACGGCTCATCCGCGCCGGCGATCAGGACGCGCTGCAGGAGCTCGTCACACGAAACCTGCGCTTCGTCATCTCCGTGGCGAAAAAATACCAGAACCGCGGCATGCCTCTCATCGATCTCATCGGCGAAGGCAACGTCGGCCTCCTCACCGCCGCGCGGAAGTTCGACCCCGACCAGGGCGTGAAGTTCATCTCCTACGCCGTCTGGTGGATCCGCCAGGCCATCCTGTCATCACTTGCCAAGCAGGGGCGCACGGTGCGCGTGCCCCTCAACCGCACCTCCGATCTCTCGCGCATCATCAAGGGCGCAGAAGTTCTCAGGCAGAATCTGCGTCGCGAACCGATGCCGGAAGAGCTGGCAAAGCTCACGGGCCTCACCGTCGATGTGGTGCAGGCGCTCTCCGCGCTCAACACCGGCGACGTCCGGCTCGATTCCTCGTTCGACCCGGACAGCGACCGCTCGATCATGGATCGCTTCGTCTCGGAAGACATGCCGAACCCCGAGGACGAATACATGAACCGCTTCGTCAGCGAGGAGATCGAGCGCGCGCTCGCCACACTCCCCGCGCGCGACGCGAAAGTGCTCCGTCTCTACTTCGGACTCGACGGCGGACGCGAGCACACTCTCGAGGAGATCGGCTCCATGCTCGGCGTCACCCGCGAGCGTGTCAGACAGCTGCGGGACCGTGCGCTCAAGCGGCTGCGTGAAGGCGAAGTCGGTGTCGCGTTGAGCAGCTTCGCCGCCTGACCGCTACTGCGACGTATCGGCCTTCTTCTTGCCCGCGACCCGCTTCGTCCACACCAGGATCGTTCCGCACGACGCGTTCTGTCCCTGATACTGCACCGGAACTTCGCTCGCGCTCTTGTAGACCTCGATGCCCGCGATGTCATCCGGTCGCAGCATTTGGTCGATTCCGTTATCCGAATTGTCGTAGGGCGAGCCATCGAGATACCACTGCATCGGGCAGTTGATGTTGCCGCTGCGCGCCGACTGCAT